>CALUQF010000039.1 GCA_944322835.1 Candidatus Gastranaerophilales bacterium
TGCTGAAATTATCCCAAAGGTTATAAAGGTTATAGACAGTGAAGAACATAAGAATTTGGAGGAATATAAAACTCCTCAAAAATGCCCTGAATGCGGTTCAAAATTGGAAACCAGAGAGGGCGAGGTAAATTTGTACTGTGCAAATCCTAATTGTCCATCTATTATAAAGGCAAAGCTTGAATACTGGGTTTCTAAAGAAGCGATGGATATTGATTTTGTGGGACCATCTGTTATTGAACAGCTGTATTCACTAGGGCTGGTAAAATCTCCGGTAGATTTTTACAAGCTTAATGAAAATGATTTTTTGAAATTGGATTTTGTTAAAGATAAATCGGCCTTTAACCTGTATAATTCCATCCAGGAGAGCAAAAACAGGCCTTTCTCTCGTTTTGTAACTGCCCTTGCGATAAGGCATGTCGGAAAAGAAACCGCTGATTTAATTACAGCTGTTTATCCTGATATTGAATCATTAATGCAAGCAACAAGTGAAGAGCTATCTAATATTGATGGTATTGGTGACAAAATCGCTCAAAGCGTTTATGAATATTTCCATAACCAGTCTAATATTGACATGATAAAAGAATTTCAAGCCATCGGATTTAAATTTCAAACACCGGCTATTGAGCGCAGTAATGAATTTGCCGGCCTTACCTTTGTACTGACAGGAACTCTTCAGAGCATGACAAGAGATGAGGCTGGTGATAAAATAAAATTAAGGGGCGGAAAAACATCCTCTTCAGTTTCTAAAAAGACCTCATATGTAGTAGCAGGCGAGAATGCAGGGTCAAAATTAGACAAAGCACAAAATTTAGGTGTTATAATATTAAATGAGGATGAGTTTCTCAAAATGATAGGTGAAACGAATGAAAAAAAATATTAATGTAATTCAAATAAGAGGGTTAAAAGGTTTAATACTTGCAGGTATGGTTATTGCCTGCCTATGTGCCGGATTTATTGCATTCCCAGGGCTGGTTGCAATGTCTATATGGAATCTAGCTGCATCATATATAGAGCAAATACCTTCTATCGGAATTATTCAAGGTGTCTTGTTGTGGGGGATTATTGTCGCCTCGTATTTTACATTCAGAAAAGAAAAACTTGTTGTGTGCATGAAATCGTCTCAGGGATTAAGCGAAGATGAATTAAAAACTGTCTTCGCTGATATAAAAAAACACGCACAAGAAGACAAAATTATCCAAGCAATGCTAAAAGCAAAAGAAGCTGAATTAAAAATCAAAGAAAACGAAGAAAATTCTACATCAAGTAATGAGTCTAAGTAACTAATTGGTCAAAATTAAAAATATCCTTTTACCCCATAAAATTAGCAAAAATAATTTTTAGGTGTTTTATTAGTCTATGAAAGGAGTTTTTATGAAAATTTTAACTAACTATAGTTTTTCATCATATCACTCAAATATTAAATTTAAAAACAAAACCGAAGCTGAAATTAAGCGCGAAGAACAGAGGCTTGATTCCGAAGAGCGTAGTATACAAAGACAAATTGATCAGCTCAATAAAGAACAAAACAAAATTGAGGATGAACAAAAAAAGCTTGAACGCGAGCGTGTGGAACTAAACAATTCTTAATTACATATCCAAACCCAAATCTAGTGTCGGTGCCTTTGCTACAATTGCACTTGAAGAAATAATATCAACGCCAGTCGAAGCAATCTCCTGTACTGTTGCTAAAGTTACATTGCCGCTGGCTTCAATAATAGCTTGCCCGTCTATAATGTTTACACACTTTTTCATTTCTTCTGTTGACATATTATCAAGCATAATAATATCAGCCTTGCATAATAAAGCTTCTTTTACCTGATTAATAGTATCACACTCTACCTCTATCTTATGAGCATGTGAAATATTCTTACGCAGCTTCTCTACCGCTTTAGTTAATGAACCTGCATATTTTATATGGTTATCTTTTATCATTGCACAATCAGATAAATTAAACCTATGCAGACTGCCTCCACCCATTTTTACGGAATATTTTTCAAAAGCTCTAAAACACGGTGTCGTTTTTCTTGTATCAACAATTTTAGCTTTATAATTTCCTATAGCATTCTGATATTTGTTTGTTTCTGTTGCTATACCACTCATTCGCTGTACATAATTTAATGCGGTGCGCTCTCCCATAAGAATATATCGCGCCGGACCTTTTATCTCTGCTATCCTAGCTCCTTTTTTTATTTCATCACCATCTTCATAATTGAATTTGATATTGATTTTGGGAGATAGAGTTTTAAAAACACATTCAAACACACTTTTACCGCAAAATATACCATCAGCACGCGTATTCAAATAGCAGGTCATAACATCTTTTTCATTTGTTAAATAATCAGTTGTTATATCACCAAATCCTATATCTTCTTTTAAAGCATTTTTTACGTGCTCTTCAATAAAAAAATTATCTAACATTTAATAATTCCTTCCTGTCAGATTTAATCATATTAGAATGAACCGCTTTTGAATCAGTTTGCTTATAATCAGATCGACAATGAGCACCGCGTGATTCTTTACGGCTTAAAGCACTTTCTACAATTAAACCGGCTACTGTAAGCATATTTCTATATTCATACTCATCTTTATTTAAACATTTGCGCTCACGCTTAAAGGTGGCTTTCATTTTATTAATATCATCCTGAGCTGCCAAAAGCTTATCTTTAGAGCGAATAATACCGGCATTATTCCACATTAGATTTTTTAACTTTTGTTTTAAATTTTCAACATCATAATCATCTTCACTCAATGGTTCCGAATACAATTCGATAATTTTTCTAATATTATCATCAATCTTTTTGGGTGTAGTTAAATTGGCAAAGGATAAATAATCTGCAAGCTCATAAGCACACACCACGCATTCTAAAAGAGAATTGCTTGCCAGTCTGTTTGCGCCGTGCAGTCCCGTAGAAGCAACCTCTCCGATAGCATAAAGACCCTTTATAGAGGTTCTACCCTCAACCGTTGCCTTAATTCCACCCATTGTATAATGAG
The DNA here is from genome assembly GCA_944322835.1 of Candidatus Gastranaerophilales bacterium. Classification (GTDB taxonomy): domain Bacteria; phylum Cyanobacteriota; class Vampirovibrionia; order Gastranaerophilales; family Gastranaerophilaceae; genus CAG-196. The sequence goes on from CALUQF010000039.1 coordinate 2,995, forward strand.
CAGCAGGTGCAACCGGAATCGGTTTCTGAGAAATATCAATACCATTTTCCTTACATTTCTTGGAAATTGTAGGAAATCTTTTAAATAATTTTATAGAATCTATCATCGAAGCATTTAGAAACACATTAAAAGTATGTTCTTTAGCCATTTCGCTATATATTGCCCTTGTAACAATATCTCTTGGAGCCAGCTCACGCTTATCATGATATGATGACATAAACTCATCACCCTGCCCGTTAAGAAGTTTTGCACCTTCACCCCTAACTGCTTCCGATATAAGAAATCGGTTTTTATTATCAGGACTTAATGCCAAAGCCGTGGGATGAAACTGTATAAATTCCATGTCCTGAATTATTGCGCCGGCATTATATGCTAAATCTATACCATCACCCGTTGCACCATCCGGATTTGTTGTATACTTATACAACTGTCCAACGCCTCCGGTAGCAAGTACTAATGCTGAAGTATAAACAATTTCATGTTCACCGGTAAGTTCATTGTATAATATTGTGCCTTTACACTCTCCATCAGAATTTACAAGCAACTCTACAGCCATAGAGTTCTCTAAAACAGTAATATTTTCATCTTTTAATACATCTTTACACAATGCGTCAGTTATGCCACGACCGGTAGCATCCCCTCCGGAATGCAAAATCCGTCTGACGCTATGCGCAGCTTCCAATGTAAACGTCAAATTCCCATCGGAATTTTTGTCAAAATTTACACCAGAATCCATTAAATCATTGATAACCTCATCAGACGCCTGAGAAATATACTCTACAGCTTGGCGCTCGCAAAGCCCGGCACCAGCTTTTAATGTATCTTGAACATGTTTTTCTACACTATCATCGGAATTCTGATGCAAAACACCAACTATCCCTCCTTGTGCATAAAGTGAATTACTTTCACCAAGAGAAGATTTCGTTATTAATAAAATCCCGTCGGGTAACTCCATTTGCTGTGACAACTTTAATGCTGAATATAGTCCGGCTGCACCGCTTCCTACTATAACCACTGAATATTCGGAATAGTTCATTACTGCCCCTTTTGTCTGTGCTCTTATACATATATATACATATATTATTATAATCCAAACACAAAAAATAAATTTATACTTTTCTAATACTTAACATCAGAATTTTGGGATTTAATGTCTCCTCTATTATAGAATCTTCTAAATTAATTGTCGGTAAGTATTCTTTCGCAGTTTTTACATCATTATTATATCCCGTAATATCACCCATTTTCTTTTTAACCAAAGCTCTGTCAGCATATGCTCTTGCATTATTCCTTTTCCTATCAATTGCTAAATCCCAAACTCTTACCGAAATATCATAACGACCTATCGAATTATATAAATCAGCAAGACAAGCATATCCGGCATATGCTGTATTATCTATATTTAGAATATTATTACAAAAAGACATCGCTTCTTTATAATTACCAGCTTCTTTAAACAGCATTGCCACAGTTAAATTTTCATTAAATGACAAATTGCCTGATTTAACGCCACCATTTACAAAATCATTCAATGCTCCTTTGTAATCTTTGGCCATTAATCTTATATAAGCACGTTCTTTATATAAAGTATTTAATTCACCATCCGTCGCAAAAGATGGCAAAGTCTCAATAGCCTTATTCATTTCGGTCAAAGCCTTATCTTTATTTTTATACATTTTTGCCAAATAAACTGCATTATTCCTATGAAAAATATATTCTGTTGAGGAATAGTTATTTGTTAACTTTGCTATCAAAAATTTTGTATTATTACCCCAAAAACTCATCTGCAAAAACTTATTGCCAGGTGGGGTACATAGCCATGCTGCAAATAAAAAACCTGCTATAATCAAAACTAAAAGTTTTATATCGTCTTTTTTAGTCGTCTTGCTGAAATTTGTAATCATAATGCAATACTATCTCCGATGCTCTCTCTTATTTATATAATATATAAAAATGCAAAAAAAATAAAGTACAACTTAAAAAACTTCAACATTACTTAATAATTCTTTTAAAGTTGAAAATTCAGGAATTTTATTTTGCTTTATTATATTGTCCATTATATTAGAAAATTTAGGAGCTAAACTATATGATTTATCAGGCTCAAGAAAATAAACTTCTGCAAAACGTGCCAATAATTCTGCCGGACGATTGTAATATTTATTTAATTTACATATTCTTGAATTAACTCTTTTTTGAGCTCTTTGTTTTGACTTCAAGGACAGATATGCTATTTGGACAGAAGATAATGACGGGAAATCATTGTCTATATTTGTTATTGAATATACTTTATTTAATATCTGGATTTTATCATATTTTAACAAATATTTTACCGGAACTCTTAAATTTCTTTCTATCGTTTTTTGCGGAACAGATAATCTAAACTCTGGATATAAACTTTTTATAAAGCTGCCCAACTCTTTTATTTCATTTTGCAATTTATATTTAGCATTATAAAGTTCTTGCGCAAAAGATTTAGGAACTTTAGCAATAGTAATATTAACCAATTCTTCAAGCAAGTCCTCGGTTATATCCTTGTATAAAAAATCCAAAGACATCATTTTTGAATCATAGCAATAATGTACATAATGCGTAAATTCGTGAATAAGTACCTGTAAAATACTATCCTCATTAAGTTCTTTAGTAATATCAATGCGGAAATTAGACTTACCGACACCCAAAAACACTCCCCTGTTTCCTCGGGCCTGATTTTTACCAATGTTTACAGTTACACCTCTGGAAGATAAATACTGGGTAATTTTTATTATTCTGTTTCTTTGACAAGCCATTTTAAATAATCTTCGCTACAATCAACTATCGGTAATGCAATGATTTCCGGCACCGTATATGAATGAATGTCCTCTATAACTAACTTGATTTTACCATAATTGGAACGTCTGGTTTTTATCATCATTAGTATTTCTTTTTCTTCACAAATTTCGCCATCCCAAGAAAAAACTGAATGAACTTTGTCAATCATGCTAACACAGGCCGCCAGCTTATGCTTCATTATAACTTTTGTAATGTTTTTTGCAATTTTCTTATCAGGAACCGTACAATAAATAACTATTATATCCATATTTTCTCCTTATATTTTGAATACTTTACCGGGATTTAGTATATTATTGGGGTCAAATAACAACTTGATTTTTTTCATATAATCTAAAGCTTTTTTATCAACAGTATGCTCTATATATGAAATCTTTTCAGTTCCAACCCCATGTTCAGCAGAAATTGTTCCGCCAAGAGCTAAAGCAAGCTCATACATTTGAGTCTTAGCATTTATATAATTTCTAAACTCATTTTCATCGTCCAGATTTAAAGCTATCTGCGGGTGTATATTACCATCTCCGACATGTCCTACTATACAAGCCTTAAGGTTATATTTGTCACATATATTTTTACAGCCATTAACCATTTCCGCAAGTTTACATCTTGGAACTATTATATCATCCGATACCACATCTGGAGCCAATTTAGCAGTAGCGGCAAAACTCGCTCTGCGGGCAGTCCACATGGACTCTATTTTATTTTGATTAGACAAAATAGATATTGAAGATGCATTCGCTCCGGTCAATGACTCTTTTACAAGTGCCGTTTGAACATCCATTGAAGATTCAAACCCATCTATTTCAATAAGAAGAAGAGCTTCGCTATCTGTTTTTAAACCGCAAGGATAAAATTCCTCTACTGTTATTATTGAGTTTTTGTCCATAAAATCTATTGTTGCAGGAAACACATGAGCACTTAATAGACTATTAACTCCTACTACTGCATCATCTATTGAGTTAAAATAAGCTACAATAACCCTAGAAGTTTCAGGTTTTGGTATAAGCTTTAATTCAGCTTCCACAACAATCCCGAGAGTCCCTTCACTTCCTACAATAAGCTGGTTTAAATGATATCCTACAGCATCTTTTACTGTACCTGCACCTAATACTACTAAAGTACCATCAGCGAGAACAACTTTTAGAGATAATATGTAATCCTTTGTTGTACCATACTTAAATGACATGGCTCCGCCAGAAGATTGAGCAATACTTCCGCCTATTGTTGAAACCTTATAGTTTGAAGGATCCGGAGGATAGAATAAGTTTTTAGATTCTGCCAGTTTCTTTATGTCTCCTAGAATTACGCCCGGCTGAGCTTTTATTGTCATATTAACAGGATTGAAATCCAAAATTTTGTTCATTTTTGAAAAATTTAATACAATGCCGCCATTGGAACAAACACAGGCGCCAACCATATTCGTTCCGGCGCCCCGTGAAATTACAGGAATTTTATGAGCATTTGCATATTTTAAAACCCTTTGAACCTCTTCTATACTTTCAACAAATATAACCGCATCAGGAAGGCTAGATTCTAAGTTACGGTTTGTTGAATCTTCAGCATAACAATATCGTTCTTCCAAACTTGTAAGAACATTATCCTTTGGAACAAGTGTTTTTAATTTATCAACATTACTTTTCAATAACATGTGAAGCTATTTTTTCGATACTTTTATTCAATTTTGCTATCTGTCTATCCATGCCACCGACTTTTTTAGTTAGCTGAGCAGTATCCTTAGGATCCATTAAGGTCATAACCTCTGCCAATTTAGACTCTAAAGAATTAATTCTGTCTTGCTGTTCCGTCATTTTTTCATCTATCGCAACAAGAAATCTGTTCAGTGTTGTTTCAAACGGCGACATATCAATTTTATTATTCTTATTATTGATTGTAGTCTCAACAATTACTCTGTCAAGTTTTGCCTCCAAAGAAGATATACGTTTGGTTTGTTTATCAAATACATTACTTAACGCTTCTATCAATTCAGTACTTTCTGAATTATCTTCCGCTTCAGCTTTCAAATCTTCCAGCATAACTTTTATTTGACCAATATCATCAAGCGTTTCAACCTTATCTGAAATACTTGCAATTTGAGCACCCGCATTATCTACCCATTCAGCCAAATATTCAAAAACCTGATTAAATACCTGATTAGTCTTTGCACCATTTTGAATCATTGTATTTATAGCGCCAAGTTTATTATCTATTCTGTCAATACCGGCTTCCTGCGCAAAATTACGGGTTCTTTCATCCAAATCATTTATTACAAGCTTGAAATCTTGCAAGTTATCCTGCAATGTCTTATAGGATTCGTCCGAAGCCAGTATAAGCTTATTTGTTCTTGTGCTTATACTTACAATATCCTCCGAAAGAGTACTAAAATCCCGTTTAAATTCTTCTAATTCAAACTTTGGCATTTCCGATTTTATTGTTTCTACAAGTTTATATATATTGTCAGTCGAAGCCATCAATTCTTCAAATTCTTTGGATTTATTATCCGCTTTCATATCATTCAGGACTAGGCGCAAGTTGGCAATATCAGACTCCAAATCCTGCAAACTGTATACGTAATCAATGTTACCATCAGAAGATATTATTGAGCTTATTTTTTTATTTATATTATTAATCTCATCTTTTACCGCATCTACCTTATTATCAACAACAGCAATATTTTCTTTAATAACTTCGACATTTTCGCCTGTTGTAACTATATGACTGAGAATTTTAATTAAATCAGAATGTTTTTCCTGAATAAAGTCTATAATTTCTTGTTGTTCTGCCACAAAAGATATTTGATTAAAAATATTCAGAAATTGCGTTATTATATCAGCTTTCAGTTTGTCTAAACCATTTTCGATATTATTATCCTTGGCCTCAAGTTTAGATGATAAATCTGCAATCGACTGTTGAATACCATATTTAACAATAGTATTCATCTCCGTAAGCTCCGGTAAATTATTACAACAAAGCTCACTAATATCTTCCAAATAACCAAACTGCTCTTTTACAAGATTCTCAATTCCACTGATTTGATTATTTAATGAGGCCTGAAAGGCTTCGTCAAAAGACTTATTTAAAATTTGTGCTTTCAAATCTGCAAAATTTACATTTAAATTATCAATAGAATTATTTATGTCCCCCAAAATAGATGTGATTTGTTCTGTAATAGCCTTTCTAGATTCTACAAATTGTCCGAGCAAATCCTGGATGTTATTTTTTATAATTCCAAACTCACTATCATATTTTGAAGTAATTAATTTTATTTCCTCATATTTATCCACAACCGTATCAACAAATTTCTTATCAAATAGATTTAATCTTTCATCAAATTTGTTTGATACATTTTCTTTAATAAAATCCTGAATTTGTTTATTCAATTTATCAGCCATATTAGCTGTTAAAATTTCATTAGCCCGGCGTAATTCATCTATAGAAGAATTAAATACTCCAACCTCTAAAAACTTATTCATATTATCTAAAACATTCTCTGCCGTTTCACTTAACTCTTTTCTTAGACCATCGAGTTTACTGTTAAGAACTGTTGAGTCTGTTTTAACATCTAAATAAGACTTTAAATCATTTACATAATTATATATATAATCTTCTATTGAACTTTCAATATGCACAGCAAGATTTGACAACTCATCTTTTTGCCCACTTCTCATAAGCTCAAATTGTTCAATTATATCTTTAACAATAACGTCGGTCTCTTTTTCGATATTTTCAGAAATTATAGAAAGTTCTTGCTTTAATAATTGAGTAATAGTCTCTCTGTTGGCAATAGAGTTTTGTTTGCTATTTTCTATTTGCGTAAGAATTTTATTTGCAAAAGCTTCCATTGTCTGCAATTCACCAGCAGAAATATCAGCACTTGCTGCTAAAATAGAATTAACTTTATTTTCAATAGACTGTTCAACATCTTCCATCAAAGCTTTACTATTCTGAATTAATGTTTCAGAAATAGCAGAAACTTCTGATTTAGTAACATTTTTAGCCTCATCTATAAGTACATTAAATGTATTGCTCAATTCTTTTAATTGGGCTTGAAAAACATTCATTTGAGAAATTTCATCTTTGTCTAATCTTGAATTTAATGCCTCAAAATCAGCTTTAAATTCCAAAAATTTCGAAGCTAAATCCTCTGAAAATTTTGTGTCTATATTAGTTAATTGAGTAACAAAATTCAAAGAATGCTCTTCAAATAATGTTTGAATTACTGATTGTAATCCATTTATTTCATTTGCAATATTTGAAGAAAAAGCTTGTTTTAATAAGTCACATTGTTCAGCAACCAACTTATTTGTAAGCTGCAAGTCTTCCTTCAAGCTTTTAATTGTATTTAGAACATTATTTTGTTGACATATAGCCGTATTTTCAATCAGTTCATCAATTTCTGACAATTTTGTTTCTATTAAAGTTGTAACATCTTGTATATCCGAAGATAACGACGTTTTTAAATCACCTTTTATGTCCGCAGATGCCAGTATAACAGAGGAAGCTATTTCGTCATTCTTTGCAATTAAATCTTTCAATATTTCATCAACACGACTAATGATTAAGGCTGATGCATCATTAATTGTTCCAGAAATGCCTTGTTTATAGGTATCCAATGAAACATGCAAAGATTCAAGTTTATCCTTTGTTAAATTATTTAAACCAATAATATTAGTTGATATTTGTTGGATTTTGGCAGCAACATCATCAAACTTTGCTCTTACTTCCTGTGCCTGAACTTCAATTCCCGAATCTATAAACTTCGTCATATCATCAAGCTTATTACACATATCATCGAAATAAGCTTTATTTGAAGCAACAACAAATGAAAGAGAATGTTCAAATTTTTGCCTCATAATATCATTATCAGCTACTATTCTTGAAGAATTCTCTTCAATTTTAGAATTTAAATCTGACGTAAAGACATTTAGTTTTGTATCAGTAGCGCCTAAAATATTATCCATTTGACCGGATATTAAATCAGTAAGATGCCTGCTGTTTACATCCAAATTTGACGCATAATCTTTAACTTTATCTAAGAGTAAATTATTACTTGTGATAACTTTTGAATAATTATCATCAAATTTTTCTTTCAAATCTTTGGAAAAAACGTCCATTTGTGCTTCAGATAATCTTGCTATCTCATTCAATTGTCCTGATACAGTATTTGAAAGCTCATGTCCACATTTTTCCATAGCTGAAATACAATTTTCAACTTTATCCGCCAATTCGCCATTGCTAATAGCTACTTTCGCCGTATTTTCTCCCAACTCCTCCTTAATATCTGTAGTAAAATTGTTAAACTTAGTTTCTGTTGACTTTACAATCTCATTCATCTGTTTTTTTACTACATCTATAAGATTATCATTAGCTTTCTCAACATTTATTACAAAGTTTTCCAATCTTACTCTGAAATTATTATAATCATCAGCTGTTAATTTCAAATTTTCGTCTAAAATATTTCTTAGTCCAAGAGCTATGTCATTTAAAGCTCTTGAAGTGTTCTCATTTTGTGCTGTTAAAGATTCATTAAGAGCACTGTTTAATTCTAAAACCCGCTCTTTAATAAATTCAGCCTGCCTATTATTTGAATCTGCAACCCTTGAAAACAGCTCTTCCAGTTTGCTTTTATATTGTTCCAGTTTTTCTGTAACCCCAGCTTGCATCTTCCCGGATATATCTGTAAAGCCTGCCTCTATTTTTGTTGTCAAATTAGCATCCTGACGTGCAAAAAGATTTACCAAGGCTGTCATTAAAGATTCAAAATTATGCTCTATTATTGACAGCTGCCGCGTTAAATCCTCATCAATATTGCTATCAATTACCTCTAACTTGTCTTTTAAATTAGCAAATTCTATCGATAATTCAGCAACAGAAGTCTTGATATCATCTGCAGTTTTATCATTTAGGTTATTTACCAATCCTTTAAGTGCAACAAAATTATCTAAAATTTGGGCTAATACACCCGCCATTGATTTTGTTGTAACAGAGGACAAGTCAGTAATACTGCTTTCAATTTTTCCAAATCCTTGAACAATTTCCTCTATCTGGGATGCAAGACTTTCTGATACCTCAGCCAATCCGGTATTGAGCTTTGTATCTATATTCAAATCTCCATGCTCTATACTGTTTGCAATTGAAATTGACAGAGCATTAAACTTGTCTTCTAATATACCGACTTGCTTTGCTAAATCACTACTCAAATCAGTGTTAACAGATTCTATTAATCGTCTTAACGCATCTATATCAGTAGAAATGCTATCAACATTTTGCTTTAACTCCGATTCAGATTTCTCATTAAGGTTATTAATTAAACTTTTTAAATTAGCAAAATTTTCAAGAATTGTTGCTAATGTAGAAGCGGAAAGCTTATTTAAACTTTCATCTATTTTACCAACACTTCCAATAATAGAATCAACATTACGATCTATGCTTTCATTTGAATTTTCCAATTTTAAAGAGGTGCCGGCTAATTGTTCGTTAAGTTCCTGAATATTCAGTCTTAAATTTCCAATTATTTGAGAAATCTCACCTTTTAACCCATCATTCAATTCTGTCGTATTCTGCAGAGTTTTTGCAAATAAGTTTTCTGTTGAAAACTTTATTTCACTAATCTTATCAGCATTTTCACAAGTAAACTCCTGTTTGAAATCCGTAATTTTCTCTAATAAAGCATTTTTTAAAGCTGTCAGCTTTAGTTCAAAATCAGATTTTACATCCTCTGCAGATGTAATTATATCAGTAAGATTGGAACTAAGAGCTGAATTATTAGCATTCAAAGTCTCTCTTAAGGATTCAAAACTATCTTGCACTTCTAAAAGTTTATTATAGGAGTATTTAATTTCTTCTTTTAAATCTTCTGTCGTTTTTACCACTGCACTATTTATAGAATCTATGTGCTTTGTAGTCTCTTTTTGTAATTGAATTAAATTGGCTTCTACCTGTTTTCTTATAACTTCAACAACATCGCGCACATTCTCAACATAATTTATATTACTATCTTTTACGAATTCAGTGATATTAGCCAATTTTACATTAATATCATCGAGATTAGCATCTTTCCTCTCTGCGACATATGACAAAATATCCACTATTGAAGCAGAGATATTTTCCAAAATCGGCTTAAGAGAATTTAAAGCTGCAGCTTGCGTTTTAGCCAGTTCTTCCTCAACATTATCCAACTTGCTGACTAAAAGCTCGTATTTTCCGAACAAATCCTCAGAAACTTTTTCGGATAACTCATTTGAAGAAGTCTCTAATGCGTTTGATATATCCTGTTTAGCAGCATATAAATCCACTTTCATGTCTTTAACTGTATTAACAAAATCAAGAGCAAGTATATCCTGCACAGCAGTTTTAAGCTCTGTAAATTCACGTTTAGCATTTCCGATTTCTATTACAGACGAATCAAGCTTATAATCCAATACGCTTGAGAGGTTTTTTATATTCGTAATCTGTTCAATAAGCTGGTTTGAAGATTATGTGGCAAATTCTTCAAACCAGCTTATTGAACAGATTACGAATATAAAAAACCTCTCAAGCGTATTGGATTATAAGCTTGATTCGT
>CALUQF010000040.1 GCA_944322835.1 Candidatus Gastranaerophilales bacterium
ATGCCATCATCTTCGCCTAAGAAAATAGTTGTATACAAGTCAATCTTCTTTGGTTTTGAATTATTTGTTGAATATGAAATGTTTCTCAATGTACCTGATTTTTTAACACCTCCAGCCATATTTAAAGCATCAAATACAGTAGAATTGTTTCCCACAAGTACTTTACCAGGTCTATTTACTTGACCAAAAACGAAAACTGCAAATTCTTGTCCAGTTGTTACATTAAGGTGAATTTTTAAACTTTTATATTTAGCATTTGCTAATTTATTAATAGCTGCTTCTACTTCTCCGATACTTTTACCTTCTGCCTGAACCATTCCTATCCCTTGAATAAATAAATTTCCCTTAGAGTCTACAGTGGTTGTTGTCATTGGATTAAGTAAAGAAGCTCCCGAAATTGCCATAACATCAACAGAATCTCCTTGGAGATATGCCGTAACTTTTTCACCAATATTTAATTTGTAATTATTATCAAATTTTCCGGTTGTAGCATTTGATGATACGACATTCCCAAATAAATCATAACCAACTTGTTTTAGCATAGAGCCTGAAATTTCAACATTTTTTCCATTGAACATTTCTTCAATCGGACTTATTGTCGGATCAGTATAGATTCGTTCTCCTGCGTTATATTTGTTATTGAATGCGTCGGTTGTTTTTTTAGTTTTTAAAACAGGTGCTTCCATTAAATAGTTTTCTTGTGGTGAACTATTTATAGCGTTTGGCAAAGTTGTTTGTGTATATTGTTGCGGCAGAGCATATTGAATACTTTGCTGCATGTTTTTATTTTGCATAATAGAATATTCTTGTTGTTTTTCTTTTTCTAGTTTTGCTTTTTCAGCTGGTGATACAAAACGTCTTGCATTCGCTGGAGTCAAAGTTGTTGCAAAGATTAATAGTATTAACGACACAATATATTTTTTCATTATTTACCTCTTTTTTTGTAGTTATATTTCGATGTTATTTGCTTTTATGTTATGGCAATTTCCATTAATGATTTGATTGCAGGCCACTCAAGCTTCCATAGTCCAGAAGCATCTAGTGCATAATTCCCTACACAAGCTAACTTACAATCTTTGCATTTATTTACTGTTTCAATAAATAATGGATCTTTGATTACTTCTTTCAAAGGTCTGTTTTTAACACTAATAAAAGGTTTTCTATCATAGCATCTAAGCATATCGCCGTTTGAGTACATAACAGTTGCAATACGCCGCCAATGGCATTCATAGCATGTTTTTTTATTAATAATGTAATCCATAAAATAATATGAATTTCTTATAGGATACCCCTGTTTTTTAAGTTCTTTAATTTTAATAAACATTTCTGCCAACTGGTCATTCTCAAGCTCGGTTTCAACAACATTTGTAGCTTCATCCGGTCTTGAAGCAGCTTTATTAACTGTGAAATATAAAAGAATGTCAGCATCTTTACAATATTGAGCAACTTCTTTTATTTGTTCAAAACTTGTTTGGGTTGATACAGTACAGCAAATGTAAATTCTCATTTTAGGTGAATGTATTTTATGATACTCAATTCCGCTCATCACCTTATCACAAATCCCAGGCATATGGCGTATGTCATCATGAGCTTTTCCAATTGCATCAAGAGATATAAATGACAAATCCGTATATTTTGCAAAGTCTGGATTAGTTTCCAAAAACCAACCATTAGTTGCTATTTTGGTATATAAGCCTGCATCATGCGAAGCTTTACAAATTTCAGCAAAATCTTGCCTTAAAAGAGGTTCTCCACCCCATAAAATACTATCCATATAACCAATCTGCCCGGCTTCTGTAAGGAGTCTAACGATTTCTTCCGTTGACATATCATCCTGACCTTTTTTAGATTTCCAGAAACAGAAATCACAGTCACAGTTGCAAGCACTTGTAACCATCAAAGAAAAGCAAAGTGGTTTTGGATTTTTTGAAAGTCTGCTCTGAATACATTCCAATGCCCCACCAAACAAATGCCTGTAATATTTTATGCGTTCAAATGTCATTTTGTTTCTTGATTCTTGCTTTAACATTTTGCTAACATCTCCTCTTTTTTATTTTCATTTTTTATTTTTGACTTCATTTTTTTTCGTTTAACTAAATCAATAAACGCTTCAATTCTCGTTTGATATCCAGCTTTTCCTGTTTGTTCATCAAAAACTAAAGACATAACTGGAATATCTTCTTCTCTACTGACCTTTGACAAAATATTTTGTGAAACAATTTCCGGCATACAGGAAAACGGCATTATATGAATAACCCCGTCTATACCATTTTTAGAGGCAAATACAGTATCACCAACTGTTTCTATAGTTTCGCCGCCGATTGCACGTTTCATATATTTTTCTGCAAATCTTACACAACGTTCTCTGTGAGATTCTTTTTTGTATAAGAATGATGGTTTTAAAACATGTTCAAGCCAATCCGAGAAGAATATTTGACGCTCTACCTCTACCCCTAAATCTCCCAAAGTTTTCTCAATTTCTTTATTTGCATAAGGGTCTAACAATACAAAAAACTCTCCCAACAAATAAACTTTAGGCACAATTTTCTTTTTATCAATTGGAATTTGTTTAAAATCTTCTATTACTTGTTTTTTTAATCTTTTGCACCCGAGAACTGAATTAGTCTCGCGAATAATTTTATACCATTTTTTATAACATCTTTCTGCATCACCTTTATTAAGTTCTCTTGGACGGGTATAGAACAAGAGTCTTTCAGCAGTATCAATTGCAAAGGCTTTATTAAAGCCCATGCTAAAGCCTTTATAATATCTATATGGGTTCATGCATCTTGTCACATGCCAGAATGCTTGAAGAGTTTGCTTCATCTTGCTTTGATACATATCAAATACAACCATATCAAACTTATAACCCAATTTCTTTAAAGTTTTTTGAGCCATTTTTGTATAATTTCCGAATCTGCAAGACCCCGGAGCCTGAAACATCATCAAAGTATTTGCCCCTTTTTCGAGTGCCATAATATAGTTTGCAAGATTTAATTTGTATGGTAAACAAATTCCCTCAATACTGTTTTTAACTCCAATTTCTAAAGCTTCGTTTGTATTAGGCGGCGGTTCTACAATTTTTACGCCAAGTGAACTTACAAGAGCAACCAGAGCTAAATCAATATTTCCCATTCTTGGCCAAGCTACAATCCTATCTTTTGCAGCAATAGTATTGTCCTTCTGAAAAAATCTATTCTTTTGTTCTTCTCGTTGTCTATTCTTGTTCAAAACTTTACCTCATTACATAACAATAATAGGATTTGAATATGCAAAACCTTTATTGTTTATAAGTATTTCAACACGATACTTACCAAGCTCTGTTAATAACAAGCTGCATTTTTTTGCAAAACATTCATAAAGTTCTCGACCATTCAAAATAATCTTTATTACAGCTTTTTTATTAACTTCTACATTTAAATAAGTCTTTTTATCCAGATTTAAAATTTCACCGCTATGTGCGGTTTTTAAACTATTTGTAATCTCTATATCAGGAATAGCCCTGCTTACAGTACTATTTATTACAACATTGTTACCATTTTTTATTGCATTTAATATTTGTTCTTTTGCTGTTTTAAAATCCTCTGATAATGGGGCATTTAAACTGATTACATTATTTATTGTATTAAACATTTCTTTATAGGGGAAAACTGTTACAGGGATAATATATTTTCTTATTTTAAAAGCATGAGCATCAACTCCGCCTATTGCAGGAACAATCGATTGTTTTTGCAAATTCAGCTCGTCCCACCATTTTATAGACTCTTGCGGTGCTTTTGAAACCAATACATTTTTAAAGAAATAAGAAAAAGCCAGAGTAAATATATTTTTACTGTTTAACCTGTCTCCCCAGCAAGAGAACCAATTCCATATTTCAACACCGTCAGGAATAAATAATTTATTCCAAGTAATTGGCGGATAACTATTGTTTCGTTTAGCATACTCGTCAGGATGTGCTGCAAACCCGACTCCTTCTTGTTTTCTAACCTCATCAATATATTTTTGCGGATTTTCATCGGGTTCTATTTGGTTAGTTATACCCAGAGCAATGTAGTGATTCTCATTTTTAGGAGAAATCTCTTCGCCTTTTAGTACATAAACGCCATTATATACACCTTCTCTTAAATCAAAATAATTGTGATCGGTAATAATAATCCAGGATAAGTTTGCTTTTTTTGCAGCTCTGGTGATTATATCAATATCTCCACTTCCATCTGAATTTAGTGAATGAATATGAATAACTCCTTTATATTGAAATTTTTTTAAGTGACTATTTCCCAATCTTAAATATCCTATGTTATACAAATGTTAAGTTTTTTACGACTTCTTCTGAAACAATTACTTTTTCTTTTTTTGAAGAAGGTAATACTTTAATATTGCTTTCTTGAATTATTTTTCGTTTTCTTCGGATTAACATATCTACAAAAGCCTCAACTCTTGTAACAAAACCAGCTTCTCCAGTATGTTCATCTATTGTCAAATTAATCATTGGCATATTTTTTTCAGTTGCATGGTATTGAATTTCATCAACCATTAATGAATCTGGACCGCAACCAAAAGCAGAAAGAGCAATAATTCCATCTACCTTATTGTTAAGCATAAAGTATGCAGCGGCTCCCGTTAAATCTAACTCATTCGCCCAATATTGGATTTCTCCAAGTTCCTGTATAGAGTTTATAGCATCCTGTCTGGAAACATTTAATCCTGTATATGCTTTAACTCCCATTTTTTCAAGTTTGTTAATTAACCTCATTGAAATTCTTTCATCAAATAAATTATACCCATGAGCCATAATCACAACCGATAACGGTCTTACAATTTCAATAGGTTTAGGAAGAATTTTACCTTCTATAGCACTTTTAACAGCTTCTTCAAAAGGGACTCCGACTAAAGTCATTTTTTGGAAATTATTATAGATTGTCCAGCCCTCTTTAATAGCCGCTTCAATTTTCTCTTTGTCAAATATATCTAACTGACTGGCTATATCATAACAAAAATCTTTAAAAGTTATATTATTTGTTTTATCTAATGTAGGTTCAATCATTTTAAAAGACTGATTGATAACATTTCTTATAATTTCAGGCAAACCCCTGATTTTGGTACAGTTGTTTACTTTATAAGCCGTTGATTGTATAGAAGGAATAAATATTTTATCACATCTTTTATTTAATAAATTTATAATATGTCCTACAAAAACTTTTATGGGTAAACAGGTGTCCGAAACAACATAATTAGAACCTTCATTAATAAGTTTAGTTGTAGTTTTATCAGACAAAATAATTTTAAATCCTAAAGACGAAAAAAAGCCATAATAAAACGGATAGTTGTTATAGTATGACATGGCTCTTGGTATGCCAATTATTTTAGAATTGTCTTCCATAGGTCCTTATTTTTCATCACTTCTTCGGGAATTTGAACTCTACTCAATTAAACATCTGTTGAGTATTTGTAACAATGTAAGTAAATAAAGCTTTTCAACTATTTAATTTTATAAAATGTAAAGGAAATTTAACAAAAAATTCTTATAATTTTAGTGCCTATTTATTTTTGTGATATACTGATTGCAGGAATTTTGAAAGAACAATTCAACAGATGTTTAATCGTGTTGAATTGTTTTTTTGTTGAATTATGTTCTATATAAGGCTTAGAGGATAAAATGGTTGTAACTGTCATCTATCATATCCTGGTCAATACCGATATAACGGAGTGTTACCTGAGGTGAGCAGTGATTAAAAATCTTTTGCAGAACCGCAACGTCTTTAAACTTTTGATAATGATGGTAGCCGAAAGTTTTTCTCAATGTATGAGTTCCAATTTTACAATCTAATCCGGCTTTCCGGCATGCTTCGTTAACGATACGGTAGCATTGAGTTCTTTCCATTCTATTATGGAAAACTGATAAGAACAATGGTTCATCAGCTTTTCTTCCTTTGGTAAACTTTGCAAACATTGGCTTAAGTTTTGAATTAATGGGAAATCGTTTATATTTACCTGTTTTCTTTTCTGTTATGCTGATGTATTCCTTGTCTCTTACATCTCTGACATCTAAATTTAATATATCTGAAATTCTTAAACCACAATTTGTTCCTACTGTAAAAAGTAGCAAATCCCTGTGACTTTGTTTTCTTAAGATGCTTTCAATTCTTTTCAAATCTTTTTTCTTTCTGATCGGTTCTACAATATTCATAGTCTTTCTCCTTTCTTAATTCCAAAAGAATTCCTCAATGAAGGGTTAAAGCGGCTCAAACTTTCAATCAAATAATTATTATAAAAAAAAACAACAATTTAAAATTAGAGGTGTAATATATGTGGCAAAACAAAGCGTAATAAAACTTATAAGCCATTATAAATACTAAATCGTGGTAAATTTAAAGATTTGAAAAATAGCAGTTTTTATATCTCATCAAGATTAAAGCCCTGCAAAGACAATAATCCTGAGTTTTTAATATACAGTTTAAAAGAAATTATAGAACATTTGTTGATTTGTCGACAAATTTCCAGTGGTAACGGTATGAAGTTTTTTGTTTGCCCTTGCAGGCTTGCCTGATTAAATTCATATTGCAATAATAGGTTTCTCTTACAAAATCCACCCTATTACTGACAGCTCTTACATTTTTAAATATTCGTCCTGTTTCAATGCATCTGAGTTTTTTAGATTGTTTTTTAACGATTTGAACGGTTTTATTACTCCACAAGAAGGGTAAACATTTCTGAAGATGTTTTATAACTTCCCATTTAAATATCTTCTTATTTTAGAATTACTGTATATATCGGATTTTCTAACCTTGTTGTATAAAATCCTGTAGGGTTCTAATTCTTTTTGTTTTTCATAGAAAATTTCTTGTGTCAGTTTCGTATCAATTAAAAAACATTTTTCTCAAACTTGATGAAAAATTTCCAACTAAAAATCCAAGTGTCCTTCCCGAAAATACCCAAACCATTCGTACAAGTTTAAATACATCCTAAAATTTCGCCACACAAGGGATACTACCAAAAGTAGAAGGGGTAGACTTCAACGGACCTTCGTTAACTTTTCAAGTAATTTGATTTGACACTTTGAGACACACTTTCAGCAGGTTAAAATCTAAACACAACACAACTTTTCAGCAAATAATTATTTTAACCGTACACGATTAAAATGTCTGGACAAAACACAAAAACAGGCAAAAACGTATTGATAGCCAAGGTGAAAACAAACTAAAAAAGACACCTTAAGGTGTCTTTTTTAATGGCGGAACTGACGCTTCTAGGTTCGAACTGTTAGTTCGAATGTATACAAATAATCTATCCCTCTATAGTAAATTTAAGCAACTTGAACAGTATATCCAAGTTCTTTAATGATTTTTAAGGCTGTTGATAATTGAGGTTGTTGTTCTCCGTTAAAAATAGCATAAAGATTACTTCTTGATATCCCAGTTTTTTTAGATATTCCTAAAATAGAATCTTTAGCCCTTACAGCATATTCTAAAGCTTTTACAAAAGCATTCAAGTCATTATCTTGTAAAAACTCTTGAAAACCGATATTAATCCATTCTTTAATATCGTCATCTGTTTTTAAATCATCTAATATGTATTTATTGAAAGATTTTGATTTAGTCATTTTTTATTCTCCATTGTTCAAGAAGTTCGTTTGCTTTTTCGATATCTTTAGATTGTTTAGATTTATCACCACCATTTATTAACAAAATTATTTTATTATTTTCTTCTGTATAATAAACTCTATAACCTTTTCCAAAGTTAAATCGTAATTCTGAAATATTATCATTTAATTTTTTGAAATCTCCAAAATTACCATCTTCGATTCTTAGTATTCTTTGATTTATACGTTTTCTTGTAATGCTGTCTAAAGAATTTAACCATTCAATTATCGGAGCCTTACCATTTGGCAAAATCAGATATTCGATTTCATAGTTATTCATAACTATATTGTACTGTATACAGTACATGTTGTCAATAGCAGGTGGTTTTGTTGTACAAATATTAACTTTTGTAAACTCGAATTTCGTTAGTCTGAAATTCAGTTAGAATGCCTAATAGGATAGGATAGGATAGGATAGAATAGGATAGGAGCAATTTTCGTTTCTCTAAAAACTTTATAGAAGTATACACGAGTTTTACTAAAAAGAAAAGGAGAAAAATATGGGTAATTCAGAATGGCTATCTACAAGAATGACACAAATTGCATCATTAACAGAATTTGATGGTGGCGGAAAAGACAAAACTAAAATTGATTCAAATGCGGAGTTTGCCTGTCTATCAAGACTTCTTGCAAATTGTACAGAAAAAAATGATAAAAAGCTTGTTAGTGAAAAAATGTATGATTATTTAAACAGTTCTAAAAAAGAACATTTTGAATGGGATGACGGCACTTCTTATGATGAAATTATTGATAGTACCGGAAATAGAATGTATATTGGCTATGATACAAAAGGTGATATTAGCAATATAGGTACAACTTATAAAGATAAGAACGGCGTAGAGCATTCAACTAAAGAACCTTTAGCAGTACCAGAAGAACCATCTTCAGAAAAAGAAGTAGCAAAAGCTCAAAATGTTGAAAAAGAACCAAAGAAAGATGAAAAAGGGTTTATTGGAAAATATTTTGATAACGTTAAACAATTCTATTCAGACTTATATAACAAAGGAATAAAGGAAGCTTATACAAATTATTGGGGTAAACTTTTCTAGATAATTATATATAATTTTGTACAAATGATTTCATTAAATGAAAAGAGTCCATTATGGACTCTTTTTAAATGGTTGAAATCCAAGACAGGCGAGAACGCAGTGAGAGCCGAGGAGTGAATATACAAAAAAAGACACCTAAAGGTGTCTTTAAAATGGCGGGAACGACGAGGCCGTCTTGGATTGTTCACGATGAACGGCAATTCCAGATTTTGACATCGAGATTTCATCTCTTGTCAAAACTGCTCCAGCCTCCGCTCACAATCCGCTCGAACTCGGGCAGGTTTAAAACAACCTGCGGCGAGTTCTCACCTCTTTATTCCACAGCAAAAGAACAAAAAAATAAGCCCGACAAGCGGACTTATTTTTTGTTAATGGCGGAAAGAATGCGTCTTATATCGAACCGTATATTCTGAAACTTCAACAACAATTAGCGGATAAATGTAGCACCAAACTTATATATATGTTAAATCAGTGGTCTATTAGAAAAATAGCGTAAATATTATTTTTAATACAAATATTATTTCGATAACTTATATTATTTATATTTTATATCAGATTGAGTTGTTTCAATCTGGTATAACTATAATTTAATAGGAGAAAGAAGAAAATGACACGTACAAATTCAAGTAAGGGTGTATATTTAACCCCACAAGTGCAATTTAAATTAAAAGAGATAGCCTGCACCTATCATGTAACATTAAAAAGTCTTGTACCTGCTCTACTGTGGCGTATTGCCACAAGCAACAAAAGGTATGCGAGTTCATCAGTCCTGCCCGGACCACTTAACCTTAGACACGTTGATATAAGTGATGATGTATTTGACAGGTTGAAAATACAGGCATGCCAACATCACCTGCCATTCAGTCATTATATCAATATGGCATTATTAGATACATTTGACGAACCTTATTCAGATGATACAGAAGAAAGATTTGTTAAGTATTTCTACGAGCAAATCATCAGGAAGTATCAGGAGAACCTGACAAATGCTAGACAGTGCGGATGATTGCCCCGCACAGCGAGTGGTTCCCCGAGCGGTGCTATTATTTAAACATTAGAGGAGGGAATTAACACTCCCTCCCTAAACAACTCCCACAAGGCGAACAACCTAATTTAATATTCCTAGTTTGCACGAGATTTTAAAAGATATGAAAAGAGAAATCCTAAACCAATTAAGACAGTTAAACATATACAGCCTGCAGCCATACATTGACGGTGCAGAAAATAAAAATACTATAACGCTTAAATTTGAAGCACCGTACTTCGTTGTGCGATATAATGGATTCTACTTTGATGACATAAGTATTAATAAAAACCTCCGCAAGAAGTCAATCATAGCATATATGCGACTATGTGGCATACATCATTACATATACTACCTAAAAGACTTTGAGAACCAAGTCCGATTAAATGAAATGGTGCAAAATAGTAATGGCACATATCAATTCATGACCACATTAAAAATACGTAACACCGACAACCTATACACAATCCATAAGAACCTCCCAAGCAACCCCACTTCAAAAGATGTAACAGATGATAGACCACAACTATTAATAACTGACACAACCAACACAACCCCTCATTTGTTCAACCGAAAGTCATCAAAAGAAAAGCCAACATTATACCTATATAAAGCCTTGCTACCGCACATCAAAGATTACAAACAATTCCAAAACCTATGCTACCTCCTGCACATTATAAAGAACGCAGGCACTATTGCCGTAAACGGCAACACCGCAAATATATCATTTAAGGATTTGACGGCACTATTGCCGAACAAATTAAAAAGAGAAGAACGAGAAGAACACAGGGAACGCAGGGAAAAACTAAACAAATCTTTTTACTATTTTCTCCGCAATATCGAACTATACACATCCGCAATTAACTTATATGATGATGACACCATTGAAATTATTTTATCCGATGACTTCACTTCTAAACTTTTCCACCCACCATACCTGACATTAAACCTAGACTTTGCAAACGAAGTAAACCAAAATAATTTCAGATTCATTCAATATTTTCTAAAGTTCCTCTTTAATGTGAACCCCAAGAAACCTTTTCTACTAAGAATAAGAACACAGGAACTTTTGATAAAGACAAACCTACTGAAAGCAAATACCCATGCCACGATTGGCACAATAGTCAAACGTGTAAACAATTACTTTGACCTACTGTACAAATGGCACATAACCCCTAGACCGTATGCCATTACCGACAAATACCTTAAATCAAACACATTGTTAAAACTTGAACTCTGTCGCTTTAGGCATAGTATGGACTTTAGTCCAATTATTGCCAATTCCGACAACGACACAGGCATGGCAATAGATGACATCGCACCTCTCGAATGGGAGTAATAAATATACCTAGAATTTATTTTAACCGCCTTAACGGTCATCCTAGCGTGTGTAAAATTAGATTTTAAATAAAGAAAGAGGGAAAAATAATGAAAGAAGAAGAAAAGAACCTTGTTAAAAAAATAGCACTTGAAGTGCTTAAGGATTATGAAGAAAAGCACAAAGACGGTGTGATTAAAGTTAGTAAAGTTGCTACAACACCTACACCTATTGAAAAAGCAGAGCAATTACATGCCAAAGTTCGAGCAGCATATATGAAGAAACTATTGCCCGGACTAGATAAAAAATAGCCTCTATTACTGTATAGGAGAATGTCAAATTCCCCTCTTTTCATATCCCGAACTTACCCACATTGTCCGACATACGGACATAGTGGGTAATGCAGGCATGTGAACTTATGCCACAACAAACATTCCCCTATACATTGACCGCCAAAACCCTTATAAATAAAGGCATACCCCCTGATAGAGAGTTTTTGGTTTAAAGTGCCATTTCCATGGCTAACTGCCTGACAAATTTTTAATGCACCTGTAAAACCTTTGCTAGTGCCGTCCACAGCCTTAATCTATATTAAAAACTAGCATAAACAACCCGAGCAAAGACAAGAGCATTGTGCCACCGAGTAATATAATGCAAAAGGTGATGATTAGAGCACATACAACATCAACTATTAACGGTACTTTGTGGACATACTGCACCCCCTGACCTTGCTGAACCCTGCCCCGGTTCGCTCTAGCACCGTCTATGATACGAAGTATCATGGCATTCATAAATTGCCCTCTGATTAAGTCCTGTACCTGTTTGTCATTCATTTTACACCACCTTTATACAGTTCCATGTAATTGTAGAAAGTGCCTCGTGATAATGGTTTCTTATTCATTCTCATTAACTTACCGTTAATACTATCTAATAACGCGGTTTTTGTTTCCGTATCTGTTGCCGTTTTCATCACATCAATAAACTCTTTGGGTAGGTCTTTAATAGTTAATTCTTTCCTGCCAAACTTTACCCCTTTACTTTTTGCCACTTCACGACCATTATTGCACCTATCAGCTTTTTCGTTGAGTTCCTGCTCTGTTAGATAGTTAAGGACGGCAAAAACTATATCAGTCAACATCATATTAACCGCCCCATTGTCCTTTTTCCTTGTATCTAATAATGGGAATGATGTAACCACAATATCAACCCCGGCACTCGTTAAAGTATTCCAAGTGTCTTTGGTCAATTGGTAACTCCTGCCCATTCTACTTAATTCAATCAAGAGTAAGCAGCAGTGAATCCCTTTACTCTCCAACTCTTGCAAATCTTCAACAAGTTTCTTAAAAAGTGGGCGGTCTTGATTTTTCCCGGTCCTCTTTTCACAAACAATATTCTCCTGCGGTAACTTAATACCCTCTTTGCTGATAAAGTCATTCAGTTGTTTGTATTGGCGGTCATAACTCTGCTGAACCGTACTGCACCTGATGTAACAGTAATAAGTTGTTTCCATTCTTACCTCCAAAGGTAGCCATTAGGCTACCTTGAATCTTCTAGTAATTCTTTCAACTGCAAACAGTTGATAAAGACTTTCATGGGCTTGACGAAAAGCCTTCATGTCCAAAGTCTTTGATAAAACTTCTTTCCAAGTCGCACTCCCATTTTCAAGTGAAACACTGTCAATATTGTTGGCAGTTAAATATTCTTTAATAACCGCCTCTTGATTTGAAATAGCCTCTTTGAGTTCAGCCTCTTTAGTGTAGAGGTCTTTTAAATTTTTCATCACTAGATTTAATTCAACTTTGTTTGTCATAATGTTATCTCCTTTTGTTTTGTTCCTTATACTATTAGTATAACCGATAACATGTTATTTGTCAAGTAAATCATCTTACATTTATTGACATTTGTTACATTTCCGCAGCTTTTAGGGGATATTCAAGTATGACAAGCATTGTAGCCGATTTAACAGCAAATAGAATTAACCCGGATTTCATTAGAAATCTATGTTCAAACAATTTATAAATTAGTTGACACCTTATTAATGAGGTGCATTAAGTTCCAGAGCACTTGAAACGATATTGTAAATAAGTCCGATTTGTACCTTATTAGCGGTTGATAACAATTTATTTAACTTCTCGATTGTTTCGACATCTGCTTCTACTGGTGTTGATATAAAGAACTGGTACAAATCCACCTCTAGAACCTCAGCAATACGAATTAACTTTGTCATACTTACAAGGTTCTTCCCAGTTTCATAGTGAGCAAGCGTTGACGGTTCACATTGGACTTTTTCAGACAGTTGCAGTTGACTGAGCCCTGCT
This sequence comes from Candidatus Gastranaerophilales bacterium, assembly GCA_944322835.1. Lineage (GTDB taxonomy): Bacteria > Cyanobacteriota > Vampirovibrionia > Gastranaerophilales > Gastranaerophilaceae > CAG-196. Next base: position 13,349 of record CALUQF010000040.1, read on the forward strand.
AACTCTCTAAAGTGTCTAATC
>CALUQF010000041.1 GCA_944322835.1 Candidatus Gastranaerophilales bacterium
AAACAAACATTGTATACTACTACATATCTGCAATTGCGGAATATTACAAAATGTCTAGACATAAAAAAGACCCCTCACCCGAATTTCTAAGTTTCGCTTATGCTCAACTTGAAATTCTGCCCTCTCCCGCAAGGGGCGAGGGAACCGCCACGTCGGACGTTCAGCCTACCCTCTCCACGGGGGAGGGTAGAATTTCTTAGTGAACGTCAGTGAACTTAGAAATTCGGGTGGGGGTTAGTCCGTTGAGTATAAAGTATTGCAAAGTAAAAAGTGAAAGGGGATAAAATATATCGGATGCTACACGATTTTATGGAAAGTTGCTTTATGTCATCCTGAAAGCGTAGAAAATCGAGGGAATTGAATGTAATAAGAAGGTAAGATTTCAACCCCGATTTTCAAGCTGTTCAGGATCTTACAAATTAGAAGGTATAATTTCCAGCTGGTAAGATGCTGAAATACGCCTCTATTTATATACAATTCCCCTCCCATTTTCTTCCTTTGCCGGCTATTCAGCATGACAGTTATTATTTTGTTAACTCCCCAAAATTATCATGGACAATTGCGGCGCTTTACAGAGAGACTTTACAGTTTTAGAACAAAATCAATAGCTTCTTCTTTTGTTGTGATATCGCTGTTTAGCTGTGTTTCGTGAAGATTTTTTATGATTTCACTTTGGGGATTGTTTGATATTCAAAATCTCCATTATCTCCCTTCCGTCAAGCAGTTCAGCAGGGTGCAATTTTTTGCACCGTCTTATAAATTACTAAAATACAATACTAGATTATTAATAATGAAAATATTAATCTAAAAAAGATTATTAATGCAAATTTCGCATCCAATGAGACTACAGTTTACAGTTATCTGTGCATCAAAACGAAGCACCTTATTTTACTTTTTTTACGGGACAATTGTGTGATAAATAGGTAAGTTAAAATGTTAAAATTTTGCTCCCAAACAATATAATTCCTGCAATTACGCTAATAACAGATGCGAACATAACAGCTCCAGCCGAAATATCTTTGGCCATTCCGACCATTCTGGAATATTTGTTATGATAAATTGAATCTAAAGCAAATTCTATTGCCGTGTTAAGCATTTCCGAAACAATAACAAGCCCTATTAAAAACAAAAGCAAACAATATTCAACAGGAGTAAATTTTAGTGCAAATGCTGCCAGTAATACTAAAATTGCTATAACTACATGAATTCTTATATTCATTTCGCTTTTAAGAACCAGCCGAAAGCCTTTTCTGGCATTCTTGAATGTATTGCTAAAACCCTGTGACTTAAATTTTGTCATAATTTATCCTCTCCAACGCTTCTCGCTGTTTCTTTATAACAAAATTGTATTCTTCTTCCTCCTGATGGTCAAATCCTAAAAGATGCAGCAATCCGTGACTGATTAAAAAATATAATTCCTGTTCTTTATTTTTTGAATGACTTATGTCTCGATTTACACCTTCAATAACTTTATCCAATGCTACAACTATTTCACCTAAATTTATGTCTCCATCAAAGATAAAACTGTTTTCATCATCTGCAAATATGGCAAAAGTTATAATATCAGCAGGATAATCCTTTCCTCTGTATTCTCTGTTATATTCATGTGTCTTTTGAGAATCACATAATACAATATCTAATGTTATTGAATCGAAATCTTTATTATAAAGACAGCTCTCAGAATAAAGTGTATCTATATAAAATTCTAACATTGTTTTTGTTTTTTTAATTAAATCTTTTTCATCAGGAGCCCAATTTTTGTAAAGATTTTCCGTAAAAATATTAATTATATTCATTTGTCTTTTTCATTTTCATTCTTTTTCTTTTCAAGTTCCTGAACTTTTGCTTCCATATCCGAGTCGAGTGATTGTACGGTATTTTCCCGATTAAGCTTGTTATTTTTATCCAGCTCCTGTACTAAATCATTATGATACTTAATCCTTTTGTGATGCATTCCGCGAAGCATTCTGGAAAATGTTTCGGCAATAATCTTTAAATCCTTTAATGTTAGTGGAGAGTCTGAAAGCTGGCCATCGTTTAACCTGTCTTTTATAATCTTATTAATAATTGCATCAATTTCTTCATTAGAAGGATTTTTTGCAGCTCTAACAGCAGATTCTACAGCATCTGCGAGCATTAAAATAGCAGTTTCTTTCATATTAGGCTTAGGGCCGGGATACCGGAATTGTTCTTCATTAACATTTTCCGCACCTTCTTCCTTCAAAGCTTCATTATAGAAATAACTTACTAAGCTTGTGCCATGGTGTTGGAGTATAAAATTATTAATAACTTGCGGCAAATGAGCCTCTTTTGCAAGCTCGACTCCATCTTTCGGATGTGCCGTAATAAGCATCTTACTAAATCTTGGAGTACAAGTATTATGCGGGTTTTCAATACCGTAAAAGGACTGATTCTCTACAAAAAACATTGGACGAAGTAATTTCCCTATATCATGATACATAGAGCCTACCCTTGCCAGAATAGGATTTGCTCCTATTGCTTCAGCGGCATTTTCGCACAGGTGTGAAACTGTTAAACTGTGATTGAATGTGCCCGGAGCTTCCTGCATCAATTTTTTTAAAAGGTCACTGTTTGCAAGCTCTGCTAAGCCATAAGGTGTCATAACACGGTAAAGATTTTCTATAATAGGAAGAACTCCCAAAAGTAATATGCCGCTGAAAACAAAGCTGTTTATTACAATACAAATTAAGTCTCTTAAGATTAATAGATTATCAATATCCATCATGTATTTTTCAAGGAAATATATGCCTCCTACAATAAGTATGCCGGACAACGTTATTTTGGAACTTACGATTAGCAAATCCGAGCGTTTAGAAAATTTAAGCTTTGAAACAGCTGTCATTACTACGGTATTAAGCAGCATAAATGATACCAAAACTTCTATATTCCAATGCATACCTACAGCAATCAACGCAGAAACTATTGTAGACGCAAAATAAGCATTTCTGGGGGTGGTAAAGATTGAAAGCAATACAGTATAAGCCGGTATAGGTATAATATACGGTGAAAATCCGGTTGGTAAAAGCACGGATATAAAGGCCAAAATAAGAGTAAATGTTGACATAATCATCATATACTTCGTATTATAATATTGTTTTTCAAAATTCTTTTCATATTGCAAAAACACAAATGTGAAGAAGGCTATAAGGATATACATTCCAATAATACCGCCGTAATTTATTTCAAGAACATTATATCCCGCGGCTCTTAAAGCATCCCGTTTCAGTTTTGTAACAGGTTCTCCTTCAAATACAATTTTTTGTCCTTTTTTAAATTGAACTTCATATGGTTTTACAGAGTTTTGAGCATTCTTTCTTGCAATCTCAGTTGCAAATTCGTCAACAACTAGGTTTGGTACTATAATTTGATTAAGAATTCCGGCAATTAAGGCTCCCTGATATCTTGGAACATTATTTGGAAGATTTCTTTTTATAAGTGTACTGACATTGTTATTATCAAAATCTTTGTTTGATACTCCCGCATTTAATACAGAAGTTAGTGTAATTTTTGATTTATCAAAAACTGATTGTAAATCTTCATCGCTGGCTTTTAGTAAAAATTCCACCAGCCCTTTTTGGCCTGATTCGTCAAATAATACTTTAAGCTCGTCGGTTTTCACATCATCAGGTGCATTTTTTTCCCTGATTTTTTTTACAGAGTTTTGCAAAGTAATAAGACTGGTTGTAATAAATTCATCTTCTGCCTGAGTCAAAATAGGTTCTACATTCTGTGCAACTTCTTTTTTATGCCGCTCGGTTTTTACGGTATCAATAACCTTAATATCTTTCTGTGCAATAATATCTTTTTTACTAATACCATTTTCAATAACTTTTTGAAAGAAAAAATTTTGAGATGATATTGTAACAGTCAAAAGAAATGTAAACACTATATAGCATATAGTATTTCTAAAAGTTTTTGTTGCTATAAAATCCAGAATTTTTTGCATATATTAATTATCCTTTTAAACTTATTTAATTACTTTTTCTTTTTACTACAAATCCGCATTTAGTACAAGCAAGTACTTCTCCAGTACTATCTACCGGCATAAAATTATGTTCACAGTTTAATGTTTCAACCTCTTCATTAAAAACATTTTTTGCTGCAAAAAGATTTTGGGGATTGGCTCCGTTCCCACGCTGATTTTTATTGAGCCATTTTATAAAAAGTTCAATAATATACATATCTCCGCTTACCCGTGAATTTTAAACCCATACGGTAAAAAATCACTTAGTTTTTTTATATTAAGTTTATCTTTTTCTTCTGTTATAACTTCAATCTCTTTTTCTCCCTGGAACTCATACATAACTTGTCTGCAAGCTCCGCAAGGATAGCAATCATCTTCATTTGGTGAATATATAGCAACAGCGAGAATTTCCTTTTCTCCTTCTGATATAGCTTTAAATATTGCGCATCGTTCTGCACAAATAGTCATACCGAAAGAAGAATTCTCAATATTACATCCTGAATAAACTTTTCCGCTGCAGGTTAGAACACTTGCCCCTACGGCAAATTTTGAAAACGGAGAATAAGATTTGCTGGATGCTTCTTTCGCCTTTGACATTAATTGTTTATAATCATATTCCATAATCTATATTTTATACTATTTTTATATAAATAAATCCGTTAATCAGTTGATATTATTAAATTTTTCTTAAAAAAACTTAATATATTCTTTTAAAATAGCAATTTATATATTTTCCTGCTTTAAAAATAATAAATAATTATAAAGAAAGGTTTATTATGAAATTATTACCGGTGATTTTAAATCCAAATGTTAAAAATGATGCACCTGCAAAACCTGTTTTCACTGCTCGTGCAAAAGTTAAACCGAATGTTGTTCAAGGTTTGGCTAAAGATATTTTTGACAATATTAATTCTTCTAATCAGACGGAGAAATTGGGTGAAAAAATAAAGATAATACTAGCAAATCCTACATTGAAGAATATATTTTTTGCTTCAATTGCTTCCTTGGTGACAGCTGCTGCTGCACAGATAGCATCTCTTTCGTCTGCTGCTGAAACAATTGTTCATAAGTCAGATGAAGATATTCTCATAAATAATTCTATTGAGCGTATTATTAAGCATAAAGGCCATCCTGCTGATTTTGAAACAAATCTTATTAATCGAATCAGGCAAGCTTCTGATAAATATAATCTTTCCGAGGCTGATATTGCAGAAATGATAAAATTATACAATAAATTCTGCGGTGTCAACTATAAAGGCTGTCATTATTCTTTAACAAATGTTTTACTTTCAAACAAACAGATTGTAGAAGAATATATTTTAGGCATTGATAGTTGTAATGATAAGGAGGAACTATTAAATTATACAGATAAATTTAACAATGAATATGCTTTGCAGAAATTCCCGACAGATACGGACTCTGCAAAAGTTTTGGAAGCTATCGCATTGAATAAACCTGATACATATAATATTTTAAAAATGTATAAGAATATTCAAAACAGTTATTTGAAACTTGTCAAAGATGAGCAAACCTTGGGGGTAATAGATGATTTTATCAAAAATATTACAGAGAATTTAGAGGATGACGGGTTAAAAAAAATGTTGTTTTCAAGAATAAACAAATCTTATAATGAATGTTTATTTGAAATTGCAAAAATGTATAAAGAAACAACGCCGGAATATTCGGATACTTTTTTGAGATTAATTATTAATAAAATGATAAGCCCAGACGCACTTAAGACTTGGGATAATAGCGGTTGTAAACAAAGATTGGATTTTAATACATATAATAATCTCATTCTTAATGATATAGATACAGATGCTATAAAGAAGTTTGGGAAACTAAAACGAGATACTAAATTTAGTGATTTTAAAATGTTTACGCCTGAACATTTCAATATAAAACTTCCGTACACTGCTTTTAGCAGAAATTTTCATTTGATTAATAGTGTGTTTAGTATACTCAATAAAAGTGATTACTCGCCATTAGAGGCAGAAGATGATTCAAATTATACGGTAAGCAGCATACAAGAGGAATTAAAAAAACGAAATACTTCTTATCCTAATTTGAAGGAGTATCTGGCTGTAAAAGATAAAACTTATTTAAATACAAGAAAAATGCAAATTCTTCTTGAATTATATTATGGCAATGAAAGTAATAAAAATATTTTTACTTTGCACAGCTATCTTAGATTTTTAGAACGCGTAGTGTTGCCTGAAATTAAAGAAGAAGGAGATATTAGTGATGTAACTTCGAGTAAAATTGTATGCCAGACATTCATAAAAAAGCTGAATGAACTAAAAGAAGCTTTGAATACAGGATTTCGTTCTCCTATAAATATAGAGACATATCAAATTGATAATGTGCGGGCGCCACAATTGATTGTCAATATTGTTGGTGCAAATAGAAGCAGTTTTATAATAACCATAGATACTAGTGATAAAATTCATACAATATATTAAAAATATGGAAGAATGTTTAAAATTGTATATTTAACGGTGAGAAATTTTGAGTTTTTTAACATTAGAAATAATAAAAAGAAGTTCAAAAGGCTGATAAAAAAAAGAACCCTACAGCATGCTGGCGATGAACTATTTTTGCTGAATGGAATTTTTATCAATGGATTATGAACTAACCTAGCCAATTAAAGAAAACAAAAGAAGAACTTAAAGCAGAATTATCTGCATATCTTGTTTTCTTGCAACTATCACAGGCCCTATCTGGTTATTGGCGGGATGGAATCCGTAGAACTTTGTAAGAAAGTTTTAGGTACTAATGAGTAAGATTTGTAATCAAATTTATTATCGGATAACGTAACATATACAAGAATGATGCCAAGTCAAGTAGTGTTACCTCTGGCGGCTTACATACTCCCTCTTGAAATGCCGCAAGACCGGCAATAAAACTATGAACCAATTTACTTTTATCCATTTCCTGCTTATCTTTGCAAAACAAAAAGCCGCAATCTGTTGCGGCATTAACTCTCGTTAGATAAAGGAGTGGAGGAGAAAATAAAGAAAAGAGATTATATTTTATATATTCCACAGTATATAAATTAGTAACGCTTTTTATATAAAATTGTTACAAATCTTTACATTTAACCTTTTTTATGTTTATTTTATAATAGAAATTGACTCTTTGGAGGGGCGGTTATGATTAAAATAGCAGTTTGCGGCGCAAACGGAAAAATGGGACAGGAGGTTATTAAGGCTGTGAATAGTGCCGACAATATGACTCTTGCTGCAAGGATTGATATTAAAGATGGTGAGTTTGCAACAATAAAGGATGCAAAAAACTCTGTAGATATTGATGTTTTGATAGATTTTACACAGCCGAAATATATTTATGAAAATGCCTTATATTGTTTGAACAATCATATCAATATTGTTATTGGAACAACCGGGCTTACGGATGAGCAGATTGCGGAATTAAAGAATTTATCAGAGAGCTCAAAAATTGGATGTTTTATTGCTCCCAATTTTTCTACCGGAGCGGTTTTGATGATGAAATTTGCACAGATGGCTTCTAAGTTTTTTAAGAATGCTGAAATTATTGAACTTCATCATAATCAAAAGAAGGATGCTCCTTCTGGAACCGCTGTAAAAACAGCTTTAATGATGTCGAAGGAGAATTCTGATTTTACCTATGAAAATTGCCCGGAGGTGGAAACTATAGAAGGTGCAAGAGGGGCAAGCTCTTATAATAATATTCATATTCACTCTGTTAGAATGCCAAGTTATATTGCATCACAGGAGGTTATATTTGGTTCAAGCGGGCAAATATTAACAATAAGACATGATTCCATGAATAGAGAATGTTATATGGACGGTGTTTTAAGAGCCGTAAGACATACTTACGAGAATAAAGATTTTATATATGGTTTAGAAAACATATTGTTGTAAGGAGAGTTGATGAATAAGCCAAGAATAGCGATTTTAGGTGCAACCGGTGTTGTTGGAAGAGAAATTACAAAGATTACGAATGAACTCGGGATAGAATTTGAGGACATTAAATTTTTATCAAGTGCAAGAAGTGCCGGCTCAAAAATAACCTTCAAGGGAAAAGAGTATACAGTAGATGAGGCAGTTCCGGAGGTTTTTGACGGTATTAATATCGTAATGGCTTCGGCAGGGAGTTCTACAAGCCAAAAGTTTGCGCCGGAAATTGTAAAACGCGGCGGAGTTATAATAGATAATTCATCGGCTTTCAGAATGGATAAGGATGTTCCGTTGGTTATTGCAGGTGTAAATGATGAAGATTTAAGGCTCCATAAAGGAATTATCGCAAATCCGAACTGCTCAACATCCCAGCTTATGTTGGTTCTTGAGCCTTTGAAAAAGTTTGGGATAAAAAGATTAATTGTATCAACTTATCAGGCTGTATCAGGAGCCGGGCTTGCTGCAATAAACGAGTTGAGAGACGACACAATTGCCAATTTGGAAGGAAAAACTTTTGAAAATAAGTGTTTCAAAAAACCGATATCATTTAATGTAATACCTCAGATAGATGTATTTTGCGAAAACGGCTATACAAAAGAAGAGATGAAGGTTGTAAATGAGACAAGAAAAATTCTTCATCTTGATGAGAGTACAAAAATTTCTTGTACAGCGGTTCGTGTGCCGGTGTTTAACGGTCATAGCGAGGCTGTAGATATAGAGTTTGAAAAAAATATTAGCCCGGATGAGGTTAGAGAGATTTTATCAAATTCATTCGGGGTAAAAGTTATTGATAATCCGGAAAATTATGAATATCCGACAACCCGTGATGCATCTGGGGTTAATCCGGTCTTTGCGGGAAGAATCAGAAAGTGTTTAGCTTTTGATAATGGAATTTCGTTATGGTGCGTTGCTGATAATTTGAGAATCGGCGCGGCACTTAATACGGTTAGAATTTGTAAAAGAGTAATAGAAATGGGGTTATACTAATGAATATAAATAAGATTGGTGAAAAGATTACAATAAGGCCTACCGAAAGAAAAATTAAAAAGACTAAGCAGTTTTTGAATAAAACAGGTGTTTTGCCAAAAGAAATGCCTATTGAAAAAAAGATATACTTAGAGCCTGAGTCTAATATGTTTGAACGTGTAAAAGATTCTATCCAAATCACTCTGGATAAATTTAGGGGGCAGAAGTAATTTGGGTAGAGTTGTTTCACAATCGGAAATTATAGATATTGTAAGAAAAGGACAGGGTGAGGGTAAAACATTTGCTGCTACAAACGGATGTTTTGATATTTTGCATGTTGGGCATGTAAGATATCTGGAAAAAACAAAATCACTCGCGGATTATTCAATTGTTATGTTAAATTCCGATAGTTCGGTAAAACAGATAAAAGGCCCCGAAAGACCTATAAATTGTGAACAGGACAGGGCTGAAATATTAAGTGCTTTGATATGTGTCGATTATGTGGTATTATTTGAAGAGAAGTCACCTGCAAAATTGCTGGAAGATATAAAGCCTGACATTTATACAAAGGGCGCTGATTATACGCTTGAAACTCTTCCAGAGAGAGATGTAGTAATCAGAAATGATATAAAAGTAGAATTTATTGAATTTGTTCAGGGAAAATCTACTACAAACGTTATAAATAAGTGTTTAGGATAGATAAAAGGAGTATATTTATGAAAACTTTCACATTGGAACAGATTGCACAGATTACCGGCGGCATGCTTTCTAAGGCAAAAGATGTTGCGATTACGCGTATTGCACCGCCTCTATTAGCAGATGAAAATACTTTAGCGCTTGCCCTGGGTGAAGACGAGATTGCTAATTTGTCTAATACAAAGGCTTTGGCTGCTCTTGTTCCATTGGGAGTAAATATAGATGGTTTTTCAACAATTGAGGTAGAGCGTCCGCGCCTTGCAATGATGAAATTAATTACAATGTTTTATGAAGAACCGCATGTTAATTCAGGAATACATCCGACAGCTACTGTTCACCCTTCTGCAAAAATCGGACAAAATGTTTCTTTGGGACCAAATGTTGTTGTTGGAGAAAATGCACAAATTGGTGACAATACAAAAATTTTGGCAAATTGCTATATTGGAAACGGTGCAGTTATAGGCAGCAAGTGCTTCTTCCATCCGGCAGTATGTATTGGTGACAGGGTAAAGGTTGGTAATGACGTCATTCTTCATCACGGAGTTTCTTTAGGAGCTGATGGTTTTAGCTTCGTTACAGAAAATCCAAATAACATTGAACAGGCTAGAAAAGACGGTGAAATTCGTGAAAATGATGTTGAGCAGGTTATTTTTAAAATTCCGTCAATTGGGTCTGTTGTAATTGGAAATAATGTTGAAATAGGAGCCAACACTGCTATTGATAGAGGAACTATTGAAAATACAGTAGTTGGTGATAACACAAAAATTGATGATTTAGTTATGATTGGTCATAACTGCCGTATTGGTAAAGGTTGTATGATAGTATCGCAAGTCGGGATTGCAGGAAGCTGTGTAATTGGCGATAGGGTTGTAATTGCAGGACAAGCAGGACTTGCAGATCATATTAGTATTGGAGATGATACTATTATTGCTGCTCAGGCAGGTGTAACAAAGAGCTTCCCGGCTAAATCAATTGTTGTGGGTGCTCCAGCAGTTCCAAGAAAAGAATTTATTAAACAGCTTAAGATTATTAAAGATGCTGGCGATTTAATTGCAAAGTTTAAAAAATACGAGCCGCTTTTACGTTCTTTTGAAGAAGGGATAAATGAAGGGGTAAAGGGATAAAGTAAAGGTTTAACACAGTATTATGGTGACAATCAAGACTGAGATAAGGACATCAGGCAGAGGCCTTATGAAAAACAAGCTTTGTGATGTGGTAATAAAACCGTCACAGAGTGGTAATATCCGAATTTTTTCTAAGGGTGCAGAAACGCCTTTCAATGTCTGTATAGAGAACTTGTATTCAACTGATCATTGTGTAACACTTTGTAGCAAAGAACACAGGACTCTTCTGGGAGATTATAAATACAAAGTAATGCTTTGTGAACATTTTGTTGCAGCTTGTGCTATATGCGGAATAGATTCTATTGATGTATATTTATCAGAAACGGAAATGCCGATATTTGACGGCAGCTCCAAAGTTTGGGTAGAATTATTCAAGAAAGCTGGAATCGAAGGGGTAAGCAAAGAGCTTTATACTATAGAAGAGCCTGTTTATTATCTTAATGGCAAAACCAGTCTTATTGTTATACCGGATAAAGAGCTGCGTATAACTTATGCTGTAAATTATGACCATCCAGATTTGAATGAACGATGGGTAACAATGAATAACAATAATTTGGATGAAATAATTGAAGCGCGAACATTTGGTTTTTATAAAGATTTAAAGAAATTTCAGATGCTTGGATTTGCAAAGGGTGTAACGATAGATAATACAGTCGGACTTAAAGATGAAGGTTTTACAACAGAGCTTCGCTCAGTAAAAGAACCAATAAAGCATAAAATTTTAGATCTTATAGGGGATTTTTATTTAACGGGAGTGTCACCTCTTAATATGAGGGTTCAAATTCTTGCAAAAGAGGCAGGGCATGCTGTTCATGCAAAGGTTGCTCAAATACTTAAAAACAAATTAGTAAAAATATAAAGGAGAGATGTATGACTGAAGAAATTAAAGAAGGTGAAATTTTATCATTTGATACTATGCAGATAATGGAGATGATTCCTCACAGATATCCTTTTTTGCTGGTGGATAGGATTACTGAATGTATTCCCGGAAAGTATGCAAAAGGGTATAAGAATCTTACTATGAATGAAGAATTTTTCCAGGGGCATTTCCCTGGTAATCCTGTTATGCCTGGTGTATTGCAGCTTGAAGCTTTGGCACAATGCTCAGCACCTGTTTTAATGTGCCTTCCGCAATATAAAGGCAAATTAACTCTTTATGCAGGTGTTGATAATGTAAGATTTAAAAATATTGTAAGACCTGGAGACAGATTCGATATGGTTATAGAACTCATTAAGGCCAAAGGACCTATTTGTAAGAGTCACGGAGTTGGATATGTCGATGGAAAAGTCTGTATAGAAGCTGATATGACAGTAGCTTTGAAATAAAAAAAGAGCCTTAAGGCTCTTTTTTTATCCGCCGATTCTTTCTAAAAGAACAACTGAATGAGCTTCAATAGCAAGTTTTTTACCAACTGCATCCAGGTATTCTTTTGTTTTTGCCTTAATTGAAATATCTGTAATATCCAACCCTAATACAGGAGCCAATACCGTTTTCATTTTAGGTATATATGGCATCATTTTAGGCTCTTGAGCGATTATATTTGTGTCAATATTATTAATCCAGTAACCTTCTTGTTGTACTTTGTCATAAACAAGTTTTAGCAAACTAAGACTATTTGCGTTTTTAAACCTGTCATCAGTATCTGGAAATAATGAGCCTATATCATCCATTGCTAAAGCTCCCAATAATGAGTCTATTATGGCATGCACTAAAACATCTGCATCAGAATGTCCAAGAAGTCCTTTTTCATATGGGATTTTAACCCCGCCAATTATAAGATCTCTGTCTTCTGCGAGCTCATGAATATCATATCCGATGCCGATTCTAAATTTTTGTTCTGCCATAAGTGTAAAACCCTCTTAAAAACATCCTAGATATATTTATTATAACATAATTATAGCTAAATTTAAATTGGTCTTTACATTTCTTAATATTTAATATCAAAAAAGGCAATTTTTTAAAACGTAAATACTTTATATATATGTAAGAGATATTTAATAGAGAGAGTGATAAAAATGTTACAAACATACGATGCAA
>CALUQF010000042.1 GCA_944322835.1 Candidatus Gastranaerophilales bacterium
CAAAAGTTCTATATTGTCCAGCAATATTGGTTTGCGATTATATGTAACTATTGTAAAAAATACATATTTATAATTCTTGTTGTAAAAGCGTTTATAGTTTGACATATAAGGATTATAACATATTTAAATTGGTGGGCACGCCATGCAGAGTTAAATGCAAATATTTACAATTTAATGCAGCTTTGCCCACCCTACATTACTAAAATTGCGCAATATAGAAAATCATAACAATGCACAAATATTTTGATATGAAGACAAAACTCTTAAAATGCAAATAGAATTATTCTCAATATTGTAGACTATAAGATAGTGTTTTTTCACAACAAAAAATCTGACGTCTTTATATGTAAAATCTTTTCTTGAAATTCCTAAATTTGGAAATTTAGCAAGTTTTTCGAAGGTATTATATAAAATTTGAATGAATTTTAATGCGGCTTTTTCATTATCTTCTCTTATGTACTCAGCAATAATGGTTATGTCTTCTAAAGCCTTACCCTTAATTTTGTAATCATTATTCATATTCACTCATTAAATTTTTCATAGCTGTATGCCCGTTAAGAACGGCGGTATCATTCAATCCTTCTTCAATATCTCTGTTTAAGCGAATTAAGTCTTCCTGTGAAATTCCCTCTTTAGAAATTAATAATCGAATAGCTTCTCTAATAACTTCACTAACTGAATTATATAAACCTGATGCAACTTTATCGTTCACAAATTTTTCCAAAGCAGGAGTCAAAGAAATATTCATAGCATACCTCATTTATAACAAATTATATCAATATTATAACAAAGATTGCTATCAAATTCAATTAATTTCTATATGTCAGGTAATGCCTGACATACTTTTATCTCTTAACATTAATATAATTATCTTGCAGGACTGTAGCAAACTTATTCTTCATCCAGACTCAACACTGCCATAAATGCTTCCTGCGGAACTTCTACACGGCCTACTGCTTTCATGCGCTTTTTACCTTTCTTCTGTTTTTCAAGAAGTTTGCGTTTTCGTGTAATATCTCCGCCGTAGCATTTATCAAGCACGCTCTTTCTTAGCGCTTTTATATTAGTTCTGGCAATAACTCTTCCGCCTATTGCAGCCTGGATAGGAACTTCAAACATCTGGCGCGGAATAATTGTTTTCAATTTTTCTGTTAACTTCTGCCCGATATAGTAAGCATTATCTTCGTGACAGATAACAGAAAGAGCGTCAACAACTTCTCCTGCCAGCATTACATCAAGTTTAATTAGTTTTGAGCGTTTATAATCTTCAAACTCGTAATCCAAACTTGCGTAACCTTTTGAGCGGGATTTTAACTGGTCATAGAAATCAGTAATAACTTCACTTAGGGGTAAATGATATATTAAATCAACACGAACTTTGTCCAGATAATTCATGTTGATAAAAATACCACGCTTTGTCTGGCATAAATCCATTAAAGTTCCGACATAATCGTTAGGAGTAATTATTGAGACCTTGACATACGGCTCTTCTATATAGTCTCTGTATTGTGCAGCAGGAAGGTTTGCAGGGTTATCAATCTCAACAACTTCACCATTAGTTTTATGAACCCTATAAACTACAGAAGGAGCTGTTGTGACAATTGATAAGTCGTATTCGCGCTCAAGTCTTTCCTGCGCAATTTCCATATGAAGCATACCTAAGAAGCCGCACCTGAATCCAAATCCCAGAGCGCTTGAGGTTTCCGGTTCAAATGTAATAGAGCTGTCCGAAAGCTTGAGCTTTTCCAACGCTTCTTTTAGTTCATGGTAATCTTCGTTATCAACCGGATACATGCCGGAAAACACCATCGGAAGAGCTTCTTTGTAACCCGGAAGCGGTTCAGCGGCAGGGTTTTCAACATGAGTCACCGTATCGCCTACAAATCTGGTAATCTCTTTTATAGAGCCTGCAAAATATCCTACATCGCCGCAGATAAGTTCATTAACCTGAACCCTGTGGGGAGTAAGATATCCGAGTTCAACAATCTCATACTCTTTGCCGGAAGCCATAAATTTAACCTTATCGCCCAGCTTCATTTTTCCGTCCATTATCTTAAAGAAACAGAGAGTTCCCAGATACGGGTCATAGGCGCTGTCAAAAACTAACGCTCTTAATGGTTTTTCTGAAGTATCAGCAGGCGGAGGCACAAATTCGACTATTGCTTCCAAAACTTTATCAATCCCTACTCCGGTTTTTGCACTCACAGGAATTGCCATAGATGTATCAATACCTAAAATTTCTTCGATTTCTTCCTTAACCCTTTCTACATCAGCAGAAGGAAGGTCAATTTTATTGATAACAGGGATAATCTCAAGGTTCTGTTCTATTGCCATATAAACATTAGCTAAAGTCTGCGCTTCAACCCCCTGTGTTGCATCTACAATTAAAAGCGCACCTTCGCAGGCTGCAAGCGAGCGTGAAACTTCATAAGAAAAATCAACGTGCCCCGGAGTATCAATAAGATTAAAAATATATTTTTCGCCATTCTTGGCTGTATAATTCATTCTTGCGGCATTAAGCTTAATCGTAATTCCGCGTTCACGCTCAATATCCATGGTATCTAAAAGCTGGTTCTGCATATCACGCTCCGCAATAGTCCCTGTAGCTTCCAGAAGCCGGTCTGCAAGAGTGGATTTACCGTGGTCAATATGAGCTATTATACAAAAATTCCTTACATTATCTCTATATTTCATAATATTTTTATTATACATGAAAAAAAGCGGGTTTGTTGTATAATCATATTGTAAGGGGATTTTATGCCGAGATATATTGCAATAACAGACATTCATGGAGAGTCAAAAAAGCTAGAGAGTGTTCTTTCACAAATAGATATAAAACCCGATGATATTTTTGTTTTTATGGGGGATTATATTGATAGAGGCCCTGATTCAAAGGGTGTTGTTGATAGAATTATAAAACAATCAGAAACAAACAAATGCGTCTATCTTATAGGTTCACACGAATATGCCCTTCTGCATTCACCTTCTGATGATTATTACAAATACCTGTTCGATAACTACGGCGGGCCGGCTACCATCAGAAGCTACGGAAGTTTTGATAATATTTTCAGAATACACGGAGATTTTTTTAAGAGTTTGAAGTTTTATTACCTAACCGACAAATACCTTTTTGTTCATGCAGGTATTAACCCTGATTACTCATTAGAGAATCAAAATGAAGTTGATATGGTATATATAAGAGGAAAATTTATTTATTCAAAACACAAACTCCCGCAAAAAATAATCTTCGGGCATACGGAATTTGATGAGCCGCTCATTCAGGAAGACAAAATCTGTATAGATTTAGGGTGCGGAAAATATCCGAATGCACATCTCTGCGCACTTATACTGGATGAAAACGGCGGGGAAAAATTTATTTATTCTAAATAATGTAAAGTATTGTTACAAGAAGGCAATTTTTGGGGCGATAAAAACTTTATATATATATGTGTGTGAATAATAATGGAGTGTGTACAAAATGAGTTATAGCAATACAATGTCTGCGCCATATGCTCAACAATATCCGGCTTACCCCATGCCGCAGCAGAAAAGCAAATCCGGAAGCGGAACTGTTTTTGGCATGATGACTTTAGGAGCATTAGGCGGCGGAACTGTAGGGTACTTGATGAACAGAAAACCAATCAACAGCGACGGAAAAGCAAGTGATTATTTTGCAAAACAGGTATCTGAAAATTTGATTAAAGCTGACAGCAAAACTAAAGAATTCCATAAACAAATTAATGAAATATTAAAAAAAATTGATAGCGTAAAAGATTCTGCAGACTTAAAAAAACTTTTCGACAAAAATAAAGAAGCTGCTGATGATTTATGCAGGGGATTATATGCATCAAAAGATGATGTAGTCAAAATGGTTTCTTCTGACAATATTAAATCTGTAAAGGAAAAGATTAAAAACATGTTAAAAAGTTCAAATGAATTTATGTATCAACATTCCAAAAATATTATAGAAAAATGCTGGGATAAGGATACAAAAGAATTCATAAAACCGGATTCCATTGAACAAAAAATCTTTGATATAGTAAAGAGTACAAAATCCAAAGGGCAGTGGAAAAAAGCGTTAAAATACGGCGGTATCACTGCCGGTGTCCTCGGTACATTAACTATCGGATACAAAATGTTAACACCGTCTTATTCGCCAAAAATAAATAGATAATGGTTCTTAATATCGGCGATAATAAACTCACAACTCATAATAGCTAAAGTCCGATTTGTCTTATTACCTCATATGCTGTTATTGCTACGGAATTTGCCAGATTTAAGCTCCTCTGGTCTTCCTTCATCGGAATAGTTATTGCTGTATCTTTTGTAACATATTCTGCAGGAAGCCCCCGGGATTCCGGCCCGAATACGATAAAATCATTTTCTTTAAACTGAATATCAGTATATTTTTTCTTTGATTTAGTCGTTAGATAATAAAATGTACCATCAGGGAACATTTGAAACAACTCCTCCATAGAGTTAATCCTGTGCAAATCAACAGAGTCCCAATAATCCATTCCTGCCCGCTTGGTATATTTATCCGTCAGAGCAAAGCCGAGCTTGCCTACAAGATACAAAGACGCGCCAGTACAGGCGCATAATCTTGCGATATTTCCCGTATTCTGCGGGATTTCAGGCTCATATAAAACGATATTTAGTTTTGCCGTCATTTATTCTCCAAACCTTCAATTTAAGCTATCAAAGGATTTACCTTGTTAATTTCATTCTTCTTTTTTTCATAAACTGTATATAGATCATAATAAACTTGAGCATTCAACCAAAATTCCGGTGTTGTACCAAAAAGTCTGGCAAGCTTATGAGCCATAACCGGGCTTATTCCACGTTTTTGATTGTATATTTCACTTATAGTTTTTATCCCAACACCCAAAAGGGAACTCAATCGTTCTTGTGTAAGTTTATAAGGTTTTACAAATTCTTCAAGTAATATTTCTCCCGGGTGTGTATATGGTCTGTTCATTTGCTTAATCCTTTCTTAATGATAGTCTGTGATTTGTACATTTTCTGCGTAGCCATCTATGAAGTTAAAAATTATTCTATACTGGTCATTTATACGAATTGAACAAAAACCTTTTAAATTACCTTTTAAATGTTCAAATCTGTTGGAAGGCGGAACGATTAAATCTTGTTCGGCAAATGCATAATGAATCATGTCCAATTTTCTTTTTGCAACTTTTTGAATGGAATTATATTTTTTTGATTTTAAACCATTAAAAATTTTTTCAGCTTCTTTGTCATTGAAAGACTTAATCATATTATCATGTTATCACCACATGATAAGTCTGTCAATAACACTATCTAAAATTATGTACTACTTTTTCTCAAATAAATACTTAGCTTCAATAACAACCGGAAGTCCTCTTACAACACAGAACACGATTGCAAATATTGCTGCCCAGTAGCCGATTGTCCATATGATTTCTCTATGAGGACATACAGGCATTTTGGCGGCAATAATAAGAATAAATGCTGCAACTTTTGCAACGGCATAGCTTATTCTCATAAACTTTGAACCGGTAATAAATTTGCATACAGGATTGACCTGCATTCCAAATGGAGTAAGCCCGTGTTCCATTGCTGCACTTCTTATTGTATCCGTAATAAACCCTCTTGTAATTGCAATAAGCGGGAATAAAATATTTAGCCAGCCCATAACTGCAAACAAAATCCAGTATGTATTTTCTACAATTCTATCGCCCATAATATCAAGGAGCGCACCGAACTTTGATTCTTCATGAAATTTTCTTGCAACATATCCGTCAACTCCGTCAAGCGCAAAAGCCAGTATTGTTAACCCGAGCGCCCAGAGATAAGCCGGAGTATTACCCTGACAGGTGTATATAAGATACACTGCAAAAAACATTACAAAGATTCTGAATATTGATATAAAGTTTGCCATTTTTTTTCACCATTTTGTCGGGATACATTTAGTATTACTACCAGCCTGTTTTGTAATTCGTCCGTATCCCTCTTGAACGTATTTTTGGCTGGAAGGGCTCCCTATACTTTCATTCTTGAAAGAGCAAAATCCTTCTTATTTAAGTCTTCAACTTTAGAGCCGAGCATAATTCTTTCAGCTTCTTCTAAAATACTTACGACTTCGTATCCGTTAGCGCCGTCTGAGCGTGCTTTTTGACCTGTTGCACAGCAGTTTACAAAATGCTGGCATGCAAGCTTAAGCGGTTCGATTTCAAGGTAATCAAGCGCATAATTTTGCGTATTAGCAGGCGTAAAGTTATCATAAACTTTCAACTTATCGGTCGGTGCCGTATCGTCAAAAATAGCAGTTGCTTTTGTACCTCTTACAAGAAGCATTACATGTTTTTGCGGAGTAATCCAGCTGTCTGAAATATGAGCAATCATGCCGCCTTCAAATTCGATTCCGAGATGGGTTATATCCATAATATCGTTTCTTTCAGATGAGCAGCCGATTGCTGATATAATTTTTACAGGTTCTTTTCCTGTAACATAAGCTATCATAGAAACATCATGCGGAGCTAAATCCCACATAACACTTCTGTCATTTTTATGATAATTTACATTCAATCTGTCACTCTGGGCATAAACTAATTCGCCTAACACTCCTTCTTCTATAAGCATTTTTAATCTGTTAACAGCAGGGTGATAAAGAAGCAGATGGTCAACCATTAAAACCAATCCTCTTGATTCTGCAAGTTCTGTAAGAACTCTTGCTTCTTCTGCAACTGTAGAGATAGGTTTTTCTACATAAACATTTTTCCCCGCTTCCAGCATAGCTTTTACTATCTTGAAATGCGTATGGCTTGGAGTTACAACCGCAACCCCTGTGATTGTTGAATCATTAATAATATCATTAAAATCTTTAGTAACTTTTACCCCGGGAAACTGTTCCTGAACGTTCTTGAGTGATTCGTCATCTAAATCACATACCATATCAAGAACACCGAGATTATAAAAATTCCGGACGATATTTCGTCCCCACATGCCGTAGCCTATTACTGCTATTTTTTGTTCTTTCATACTTTATTTTCCCCTATAGAAAAATTATATTACAACGAAATTTTTCCGTAAAGTGGAGGATATTAAATTTTGATAAAGTTTATCTAATTAATATATTGACTTCATATTATGTTAGCAATATAAAAGTATTTGGTAAAATTAGTAAAATAGTTTTGGGAATGTAAATAGTTATGGAAATTTATTTTTTAGCTTTAGGAATGCTATTTGTAGGAGGATTGCTTTCTATTATTGTGAAAGAAGATTGGAAATTTAAAGTATGTTCCATTTTCTCACTTATAGCTTCCGTATTATTATTGCTTCCGGCTGGAGCAGTTCTGCTTACCGGAGGAACTTTAGCCCAGACAGTTTATATGTCGCCTATTTTGGGTGATGTGGAATTCGTTATTGATCCGCTGTCGGCTTTCTTTGTTTTAGTAATTTCAATTATGAGTTTCTTTGGAACATTATATGCGAACGGGTATATGAAACCGTATCTTAATAAGGGTATGAATGTTAGTTCGCATTGTTTCTTTTTAATGATGCTTTTAGTATCAATGATTCTCGTTGTTACTGTGCAGAACGCATTTTTCTTCCTGATTGTGTGGGAGATTATGTCGCTTTCGTCTTTCTTCCTTGTTATTTTTGAAGGAGAAAAGAAAGAGGTGCTTTCTGCCGGAATTAAATATTTAGTTTATATGCATTTGTCTGTAATATTTATTATTGCGGCTTTTGTTTTATTAAATATTCAGTCAAACAGTTTAACTTTTGTTGATTTTGCAAGCGCTTTAGACGGCAATGAGTCTCTAGCAAATATAGTATTCTTTTTAGCCTTTATCGGTTTTGGTATAAAGGCCGGATTTGTACCGTTTCACAATTGGCTTCCGGACGCACACCCGGCTGCGCCTACACATGTTTCAGGGATAATGTCCGGAGTGATGATTAAAACCGGTATTTACGGAATTTTAAGAGTATTATTATTTGTTGGAACTCCTTCAAAACTTATTTCTTATACAGTACTTGTGATTGCTGCAATATCCGCTTTATATGGCGTTTTGTATGCAATTACACAGCATGATATTAAAAGACTGCTTGCATATCACAGTATAGAAAATATCGGTATTATAGGTATGGGTATCGGAATCGGCATGCTGGGGCTTGCTTATTCAAATCCGGTTGTTGCAACTTTAGGTTTTGCAGGCGGAATTTTACACATACTTAACCACTCTATATTCAAAGAGCTTTTATTCTTTGCAGCAGGCGGAGTTTACTTAAAGACACATACAAGAAATATAGAAAAACTCGGCGGGCTTATTAAAAATATGCCTTATACAGGTTTGATGTTTATAATCGGCTCTGTTGCAATATGCGGGCTTCCGCCGTTCAACGGTTTTATAAGTGAATTTCTGATTTATGCAGGTATGCTGAAGGGAATTCCTTCTTCCGAAATCAATTTGTTTATAACTTTAATACTAGCTATAGCAGCTCTTGCTATGGTTGGTACAATGGCAATATTATGTTTTACAAAAGCTTCCGGTATAACTTTTCTGGGTAACCCCAGAAGCGAAAATGCTAAAAACGTAAGCGGTGATGTATCAAAAGTTATGATAGTTCCGATGGGAATATTGGCATTTTTGACATTCTTTATCGGAATGTATCCGCAATATTTTATAGGTGCTGTATTGGTTCCGGCTTCCATGTTTGTAAGGAGCGAGACTATACTTCCTGTATTCAATTCTGTAATGGAGCTTGTAAGCACATTAAGCTGGTACTTCTTTATATTCTTAATATTAGTACTGGTATTGTTTGCAATAAGAATGTTTATTAACAGAAAAGCGGATATTCATAATACCTGGGGCTGCGGTTATGATAGAGCAAATAATCATATGCAATATACGGCAACATCTTATGCTGATTTGTTTATATCAACTCTTAAGCCGTTGTTTAAACGTGTTACACATATTAAGAAACCGAAGGATTTATTCCCGAAGGAAGCTTATTATGAAATGGAAATACAGGATATTGAAGAAGCGTATATTGTTAAACCGCTTATTAACTGGGACGAAAAATTCCTTACCAAGTTTGAAAGAATTCAAAGCGGTAATATTCAGCAGTATATTCTGTTCGGACTAATATTTCTGATAATTGCGATTATCGGTATGGTATATTTTGGGGGATAAGATGATTAATTTATTATTGAATATATTAATACTTCTGATTGTACCTTTCTTAATGATAGGTGTTATCAAAAAAACAAAAGCTTTCTGGGCAGGAAGAAAGGGCGTAAGTATCTTACAGCCGGTATGGGATTTTGTAAGACTTATGAAAAAGACTCCTGTTATAAGCTCTACTACAAGCTGGGTATTTAAATTCGCTCCGGTTGCTGGATTTGCTTCAATTCTCTTTGCAGCATTATTTGTTCCGATGGCCGGTGCTAAGGCAATATTTAACATTCCGTTTGCGTTTGTAATATTTTCTTATATACTCGGGTTCGGAAAGTTCTTCTCTCTAATCTCCGCTCTTGATACAGGGAGCAGTTTTGAAGGAATGGGTGCATCAAGAGAAGCTTGTTTCTCTACAATAGTAGAGCCGGCTTTCTTTATTGCACTGGCTTCTGTTGCAGCCTTGAGCCAAAACTATACGTTTGAAAGCTTCAGACTTATATTAAAAAATGCGGGAGCATACGGGTATTTAATCATAGCTCTTCTTGCCGTAACACTGTTTATTATGCTGCTAATCGAAGGGTGCAGAGTTCCTGTTGATGATCCTACAACCCACCTTGAGTTAACAATGATTCACGAAGTTATGATTCTTGATAACTCCGGCCCTGATTTAGGTTTAATTACCTGGGGTGCAGCTATTAAGATGTTTATATTTGAAGCTTTGATTGCTAATCTGTTAATTCCTTCCTCCTTGAACGGCTGGGAAGCTCTGTTAGCATTCCTTGCGATAATATTTATTCTTGCAATTGTTATAGGTACGGTTGAATCTTCTATGGCAAGATTCAGAATGACACATGTATTTGAATTTATATTCATAATGTCGATAACTGCGCTTATTATCCTTGCGTTAGTAACATATAGAATATACGGAGGGTAGAGGAATTTAATTATGGAAAATATTTTTATAATTTTATTAGGTTTAACAATGATATATATAGCTGCAACAAGCAGGCTTGCAGGGCATATTAATATGCTTATTGCACAGGGCTGGTTATTGTTCTTTGTATGCTTGTCGGGTTTTGCAAAAGAGCCGTGGTTTAACTGGCATATGATTTCGGGTTCGCAGGCTATTATGGATAATATGCCTCATATCATCGGGTTATTGTTTGTAATTGTTGAGACTCTGATTGTTAAGGCTGTTGTTATTCCTGTATTTTTGAAAAAGGTTTTGAAAAGAACACAGGCTCATAGAGATACAGAAGCAAATGTTCCGCATTTTTATTCTCTGTTTATTGCAAGTATAATTCTGTTCGGCGGGTTCCTTGTTGCAAATATTGCATCGCCGGAATTTAAGCTTGTTGATTCCATGTATTTTGGGGTATCTCTTGCAATAATTATTACAAGCTTGTGGCTTATTACCATTAAACATAAAGTTTTATCTAACGTTATCGGATTTATAACTATGGAAAACGGGATTTTTCTTCTCTCACTTTCTGTGGCAAAAGAAATGCCGATTATTATTAACCTTGGCGTTTTGTTGGATATATTTATTGCAGTATTTATCTTGGGAATGCTGGTTAACGAAATTAATAACGAATTTGACGATTTAGAGGTCGCACATTTATCAGATTTAAAGGATTACGAGTACAATGATTAATTTAATTTTATTATTTCCGATTTTAGCATTTGTTATTTTGGCTTTATTCAAAAAGAAATTTTTGAATAATCTGATGATTAACTTATATGCAGTAATACATTTTCTGGTATCAATGGCATTTTGCCTGAATATTGATTTTCTTCCGATGTGGAAGCCTTGCAGATTCTTTGCCGTTGATGATACAAATAAAATATTTCTTGCGGTAATGTCTGTTGTATTTTTGGCAGTCGCTGTTTACAATAACGGTTATGTTCAAAAAGAAACTTCTTTAACTAAGAAATTAAGACATTATACTTATATGGTACTGTTCTTTGTATTTTCAATGACGGGTGCCGTATTAAGCTCAAATTTGGGTGTTTCATGGGTATTTATTGAAGGTACTACTTTAGCAAGTGCTTATCTTATATATTTCCATAAGACAAAACATTCAATTGAAGCAGCCTGGAAATATGTATTTATTTGTTCAATTGGTATTGCATTAGCATTTGTAGGTATAATATTAATGACAGTTGCAACGGGAAATCTTAATACATTATTCTATAGAGATTTATATAATAATGCACCTTTATTTAATCATTTCTGGCTGCAATTATCATTTGTATTTATATTATTCGGTATCGGAACAAAAATGGGTTTGGCTCCTGTTCATTTCTGGCTTCCGGACGCCCATGCAGAAGCTCCGAGTCCGATATCTGCTCTTTTATCGGCAACACTTTTAAACTCTGCTTTTTTAATGATTGTAAATGTATTTAGAATCATGGTATTTGCAGGGTGCGCTGATTATGCAAGAATAATGCTGCTTGTAATGGGATTCTTATCTCTGTTTATCACTGCGGTATTTGTATATCATATAAATAATTATAAGAGAATGCTTGCTTATTCTTCTATTGAGAATATGGGGATTTTAGCAATCGGAACCGCTCTGGGCGGAGTCGGAATGCTTGCTGCAATAATCCATCTTATAGGCCACTCTCTTATTAAGGCTTCTTTCTTCTTAACTTCCGGAAACATTTTGGAAACATACGGAACAAAGAAAATAAAAGCTGTTACAGGCTTACTAAAACGTGATAGAAGAACAGGGTGGCTCTGGGTTGCGTCATTTGTAGGAATTGCGGCATTTCCGCCTTCCGTATTGTTTGTAAGCGAGTTTTTGATGGTAAAAACGATGTTTTTACAAAAGCATTATCTAATTTGTGCGTTATTTTTGATACTTCTTACAATTGTTATTTACGGTTTAGGAAAGGCTGTAATCAGAATGGCATTTTCTGCTGAAAAAGATGAAAATCAGGAAGAAACTTCAGAAAAAGTTAAGTTAGACTGGACAATGTATGTTCCTCAAATTGTAATGCTTGTAATTGCATTTACAATCGGAATTTATATGCCTCAGGGACTTTCTCAGATGGTATTGATGGCAGTTGCAGGGTTTTAGAAATATAAGAAAAAATAAAAATGGCGGGTGCGAAGCACCCGCCATTTTTATTAAATTATAACTACGCTTTTATTAATTCCTTAACTTTATTTCTTTGAACTGTAGATTTTTTAGTTCTGGGAAGAGGTCCTTCCATTACGGTTATATTAATCGGACGTTTGTATGGTGTAAGTCTTTGAGATAAGCGCTTAACTTCATCTTTCAAGAGCTTATCAATGGCCGACTTATCATACTTGGCTTTTAATTCATCATTCGGCACAATAACAGCAGCAATATCTTCCGTACCGTCTTTGGCGCCGCCTTCTCTTGAGACACCAAATACGCAAACTTCTGCAAACATATCACTTTTTTCTAAAACTGCTTCCACCTCTTCCGGAAAAACTTTCTTTCCGCCTGATAACACTATCATATTTTTAATTCTTCCGGTTATATAAACTCTTCCTTTATCAT
>CALUQF010000043.1 GCA_944322835.1 Candidatus Gastranaerophilales bacterium
GCTGTTCAATTAGTTTTAATCCGTCAATTGCATTATCACTTTCTGCAACAACATTAATATCTTCATTGGAGTTAAGAGCGCATCTCAAACCAACTCTTGTCAGTTTAAAATCCTCTATTATAATTACGCTGATTGTTTTCGTTTCTGTACTGATTGCTGCTACCATTTTTTTAAATCCTCCTATCGGGGTTCTGTTACATTCTCTTATTTACCCCACCCCTCTATTAAATAATAGTCAAAATGCTTAGTACATTACCCTAGTATCTAATATTTATTGAACATATATATAAAAATTTATAGATTTTTCGTTTCTGCTTTTGTAAACATTTATTGCAAATTGTACAAAACGATATCTAAATGATATATAATATAAGTATATGTATATCGTCAAAAACTTGAAGGACTATAACTTGTCCCACAAGCAGCGGATTTTTGCCGGCTACTTAAAGGATAATGTGGACTCGTTTGTTTGTTATGAAAAAATAACAAACCGTAATGCTATGCGTAAGTATTTTGCGCCTGATAATGAGTTTTATGAATATTCTACAGCGATTGCAGAACCTGCGGAACTGCTGGCAAGAGCGATTGTTTAATAAAAATTGACGTTATGTTATGCTTATATTATGAAAAGAGTTATTTTAACAGCTTTTATTGTGTTGTTTACAGCTTTTTCTGCTACTGCAAATGACGCGTACCGCTTGGAGTTTGATAAGAATAATTACAAGCTTTTGTACAGCGAAAAAATTCCGGAACATTCCGGATATATTAATGAATATTTCAAACAAGGTGAAAGCAGGACATATTGGACAGAAATAGTTAATGTTATCCACTTCCCGAATTCGTATTCGCCGCTTGACCATGCTGAAGAATTTAGCAAGTATTTGAACTCAATGAATTGTCCGAATGCGATAAAAATTGATGAAAAAAATAATTATGCGCTTATGGATTTTATTTTGATTGACGGAAAGAAACTGCCCATAATTTTAGAATTTAATGTGTTTAAATTCCAAAAGCATCAGGAATGCGGAACTATTGCGATACAGTATGTAAAGAGATACAGAGTTTATTCAACTAAACAGGTGGAGAAAATAAAAAAGGATTTTAATAAATTGCGCCCTAAAATGCTAAAAGAAGTAGAAGAATTTGAGATTCCGGATATTGTAAAACAAAATATTGACGAAATAAAACTTAATGATTTGCCATAATCTGCTCTTATCTGTTAGCATATATTAGGATAATAGTCGATTTTAAGGAATTATATAAATGAATTTAACTAAAATAAAGAGGTGGGGAGGTCTATTGGGGATATTTATGTTCTCAATCATGCCTTCATATTCTGCCATGACGTTTCCTAATATTAATATAGGCATGGGAACCGCAAATACTCCGCAAGATTTTACAAACGGACTGCAAATACTTATCTGGTTAACAATCTTAACCTTGGCGCCGAGTATTTTAATTATGACAACTTCATTTATAAGACTTGTTGTTGTGCTTTCACTCACAAGACAGGCACTGGGTGCGGGGACACTGCCGCCCAACCAGGTAATCACGAGCTTGGCGTTAATTCTAACCTTTTTTATTATGGCCCCGACTTTTAATGAAATTAACGAAACGGCTTTACAGCCATATATGAAAAACCAGATTACCCAGCAGGTTGCGCTTGATAGAGGAATAATTCCGGTTAGGAATTTTATGTTTAAGCAAACCCACGAAAAAGAACTTGCGCTGTTTGTCAGGATGGCAAAAATTGAAAAACCGAAGAACAAAGATGATGTTCCGACATACGTTCTTCTTCCGTCTTTTATACTAAGTGAACTAAAGACGGCATTTACTATCGGGTTTGTTGTCTATCTCCCGTTTCTGGTAATAGATATTGTAGTCTCTTCGGTTTTAGTATCAATGGGTATGATG
This sequence comes from Candidatus Gastranaerophilales bacterium, assembly GCA_944322835.1. Lineage (GTDB taxonomy): Bacteria > Cyanobacteriota > Vampirovibrionia > Gastranaerophilales > Gastranaerophilaceae > CAG-196. Next base: position 1,915 of record CALUQF010000043.1, read on the forward strand.
TTTTTACCTCCGACCATGATTGCTCTGCCATTTAAACTAATCATGTTTGTAATGGTAGATGGCTGGTATTTGGTTGTAAAATCACTTGTAGAAAGTTTTGTAAGATAGGGAGAGTTAGTAAATGAATCAAGATGTTGTTATAACGCTTTTACAGAAGATGTTTATATTGACACTCGAAATATCTGTTCCGATTTTGCTGGTCGGCGTTGTATTGGGTTTGTTAGTAAGTATTTTTCAAACAGTTACTCAAATACAGGAATCAACGCTAACATTTGTTCCTAAAATTGTGGGCTGTGTGTTGTTATTGATATTTCTCATGCCTTGGATGATAAGTATATTTGTAACAACAGTAAATGAGTTTATGGATATGATACCTCAATTGATAGGCGGAATTTGATGTTTAATTTGGATGTATTATTTTCTGTGAGTAATATACTTCTATTTATGGCAATTTTTACAAGATTGTCAGGACTTTTTGCATCAGCACCTTTATTTTCTACCTATCCTATACCTACTCAGGTAAAAATTTGGCTTGCAGCTTGTATTGCATTTATTTTATTTCCAATTGTGCAGTATAATACGGTATTTGTTGCGCCAAACTCTGTTCCAGCCTTGACTCTAATTCTTTTCAAGGAATTTGTTATAGGTTTTGCAATGGGATATTGTGCAAATTTAGTTTTTGTTGGCATAGAGCTTGGGGTAAACACTTTTGCAATACAAATGGGGTTATCGGCGGATCAGGCATTAAACCCGACATCCGGCGGGAATTCTCCTGTTATTACGCAAGCATATACTTATCTTGCGAGTATGCTATTTATAGCATTAGGAGCTCATCAATGGCTGTTTTCTGCTATTTATAACAGTTTCAAGACCATGCCTATAGGGTATACATTTGCATTTTCTCCTGCAATGATAGGGCATATTGTAGAATTATCGGGCCAAATCTTTAGTATCGGGCTCGGTATTGCCTTACCGATATTTGGAATTCTTTTTATAACGGATATTTTGCTTGGTTTTACATCAAAAATGATGCCTCAGATGAATATATTCATGGTCTCAATACCTTTAAAAATATATTTGGGGCTTTTGTTGTCGTTGATTTTCTTGCGCCCGATGGCAGAATATATTACAGTGTTAATAGAACGTTTTATGGTGCAGATAGCCGGCTTATTTTAATATGTTATAAAAACCAATATGCAAGGTACTTCAAGGTTATTATAAGGTTTATGCATAAACTTAATATGATTAAGGTTTTTAAATATAGACATTGTTTATCAGAAAGGCTTATATTTACAGGTTTTTGAATGCAAATAGCTATTAATAAATATAATGGTAAAAAATAGCGTCCCTGTACGCCCGCTATAAAATCTGTTGAAGTGGTATAAGTCAGATAAAATAATAATAGTGTTGTGAATATAAATATTACACATAGCAAAAATGAAAAAATACGAATTCTTAGTCTGCAATAAGTATCTCCTAATAAAGATGCAAGTATAAATAGTAAAAGAAAGCTATAGTTCATATAGCTATAAAGATTTACTATGCACCAATCCAAGGCGCAAATACTTTGTATAACATACCATTTCCACATACTAGAAATGGTATTAGTAAAAGCTCTTAAAAAATTTAGAGGTTCATCTGTTAAAAGTTGTTTTCTGGCATAAAAATCTACATTCGGATGTATGAATATGAAATTATTTGAACTGTATAAATAAGTCAATCCTAGTAATAGCAAAAACCATAACCAAATAATATAATTTCTGTTATTGAGTTTTTGTTTGGGAATACAAAAACTTAATAATGTAAATATAAAAGAGCCTTTTAAGAAAACTGAGATAAAACTTAAGAAGAAAAATAGATATAATTTATTTGCAGGGATGATTTTGTCTTTTCCCCAAATTAGGTCAAACATAAGAGCAATAAATAAAAAAGTAAAGCTTATGTTAAAACTGTCTGCAGAGAGTGACATCCCCTCATATAAAGCCATTGGAAACAATGATGTAATAAGAATTTGCCATTTAAATACAGGACTTATTTTTATTGCGAGAAAGACAAAAAACAAGTAAGTGAAAAAGTTTGCTAATCTAGCTGAATAAAAAAGTATATAAGGATTTTGAGTAAATAATGATACAGATTTTATAGCTAATGCAGATGGTATGTACATGATAAAAGAGTAGCCTGTATTGTTGTGCGTATAATTTAAATGTTTAAAATCAAATAAATCAATGTAATGACTTTTATATTTAAATTCCTGAAAACAAGCACAATTTTGTCTTAATAGGGCTTTTCTATTTGGGAAAATGTCTTTAGCTGGATTCCCGTCTTTGTTGTTAAAAAGCACGCCACAGGAAACTTCACAGGCTCTTAACAAATGCATAGGTTCATCAGGAACTTTGAATATTGGTGTTAAATATAAAAACAAAAAACCGAATATAAATCCTATGGTTAGAAAAATATATTCAGGTTTATAAAAATTTGTTTTCTGAATTATCATTTGAATATTATACTATAAATATAAGCTTTCAATAATCATCATAAAATGTTATAATCATATCTATGGGGAACGAAGCAGCAGAAAGAACCGAGGAAGCCACCACCCGAAGGCGAACCAAAGAGCGGGAAAGAGGAAATGTCTCTAAAAGCAGAGATATGGATTCTGCACTTGTTATGGTCGCCGGAATCGGTTTGCTTGCAATTTTTCTCAAGGGCATGATTGAAAACATTCAAAATATGATGAGAGAATGTTTTTCGCATCTGGATGCTTCAGTTGTTACGACAAGTAATCTTATGGGGCTTTTGCTGCCATATTTTCATTATCTTGCAATAATTGTTCTTCCTTTTATGGTTCTCCTAGTAATTTTTTCAATTATTGTAATCAGGCTTGATGTGGGGCAGGTTTTTGCGCTTGAGAGAGCAAAATTTAACCTTGAGAATTTATCTCCGAGAAGAATGTTACAGAATGCTAAAAGAATGTTTAACCCGTTTGAGCCGCGTTCAATGGTTGAATTTGCTAAATCAATCCTAAAAATAGTTATTGTAGGAGCTTGCGGTTATTCTGCAGTTAACAGCAGAAAAGGCGACTTGCTCGGGCTTGTCGGACTTGAAATTCCGATTGCGTTAAATATTTTAAGTTCCGTTCTAATTAACATGGTAATTAACATGTGTCTTGCAATGCTTATTTTAGGCTATTTAGATAAAAAATATCAAAATTACGAGTATGAAAAATCTATTAAGATGACAAAACAGGAAGTAAAAGACGAGCACAAGGACACAGAAGGGGATCCGAAGATTAAGGCGAAGATTAAATCTATCCAAATGCAGATGGCGCGCCAGAGAATGATGTCATCCGTTCCGACCGCTGATGTAGTTGTTACAAACCCTACGCATTATGCGGTTGCAATAAAGTATGATAAAACAAAGGCTCCTGCACCTATGGTTGTAGCCAAAGGGGTGGATTACCTCGCCTTTCAGATTAGAGAAATTGCAAAAGAAAACAATGTTCCGATTGTTGAAAACAGACCTGTTGCAAGAACTCTTTATAATACAGTTCCTGTAGATGGTGTGATTCCGTCTGATATGTATGTTGCGGTAGCTGAAATCCTTGCATACGTTTTCAGGCAAAAAAATGGAAATAATTAGGAGAAAAAATTATGAGTTATAGTACATTGTATTTACCACTTGTTGATGAACTAGAAAAAAAGCGCAAAAAATATCTAGCAAAATTATTTATCATAGTATTAATTTCAGTGTTAGTTTTAGCTCTTCCATATACCGGTTGTATATCTAATGTACAATTTTTTATATGGGCAAATATTATTGGAGCTTGCGGAATTTTAGGCACTCCTTTGTATTATTATCAAAAATACCGCAGAGAATTAAAAGAGGTGTATTTCCCGAAGTTTATAAAAACCTTCCAAAATCTTGAATGGAGCCAAAAAGGAATTTCAACTGACATTCTTGAAAAAAGCTGCCTGTTTGGAATAATAAATAAGGTAAATGTTGATGACTATTTTGAGGGAACACACAGCAAGGTGAAATTTGAAATAGCCGAAACTGAAATCTTTGAAATTGATAGAGCATATAACAGTTTCAGGCAGATTGAAAAGAAAACTTACTATCAAGTTTTTAAAGGTGTAATTATTCTTTTTTCAATAAATAAAAATGTCAACTCTATAACAATGGTTACAACCAAAAAAGATAGTAATATAAATTCCCGCTCAAAAGCTTTAATCCCTCAGTTATCTTTTACCATAGGCTTAACTGCGGTATTAATTTGTGTGATATTTTTTGCAACAGACAATAATACAGCAAGAATTATAGCTGCAATATGTTGTTCTGCTATTCCTGTCATTGGAATGCATTGTTATGTTAAAAAGGTTTTAAATAATAAAGCCGGGCAATTTTTTAATTTAAATAATGATAAACTTAAGCTTGAAGATATTAAATTTTCAAAGCGGTTTAATGTCTATTCAAAAGACAAAGCAGAAGGCCGCAGCCTCGTAACACCGGCATTTATGGAACGATTTAATAATCTTACAACTGCTTTTGGTACGAATAAAGCGAAATGTTCATTTTTTGAAGACAAAATCATGTTTGCAATTTCTACAAATAAAAATCTTTTTGAACTTGGAAATCTTTTCACCTCGCTCAAAAATCCGAAGAATTTGCAACAATTCTTTGATGAACTAAATTCTATTGTAAAAATGGTAGAATATTTCAAGCTTGATGAACATACTAAAATATAAAAATCTTAATAATATTGCCTATACCTGATAATGATGTTAAAATGTTAATATTGGAGAGGAATGCCTTAAGGCAAAAATAATAGGATGGAATTAGGCAGGTTATCAAAATTACTTAGCAATAACGACATCGTCCTTGCTATCGGCTTGGTCGTAATTGTTTGCATGATGGTAATCCCAATTCCGGCTCCTCTTTTGGATCTTCTCCTAACAGTTAATATTTCTCTCGCTGTTGTAATCCTTTTAGTATGTTTATATACTCAAGAACCGCTTGATTATTCATCCTTTCCAACCGTACTTTTGATTGCAACACTTTTTAGATTAGGGCTGAACGTAAGTTCTACAAGACTTATTCTTCTCTATGGAGAAGCTGGGAATGTAATAAATTCTTTCGGAGAATTTGTTGTTGGTGGAAATTACGTAGTCGGTGCCGTTATATTTTGTATCCTGGTATTAATCAACTTTATGGTAATCACAGGCGGCGCTACTCGTGTTGCTGAAGTATCTGCAAGGTTTACATTGGATAAAATGCCCGGTAAACAATTGAGTATTGATGCCGATTTAAACTCGGGGCTGATTAATGAGGATCAGGCAAAGGAAAGACGGCGCAAACTCGAAAGAGAAACTGATTTTTACGGTACAATGGACGGTGCTTCAAAGTTCGTTAAGGGCGATGCTACCGCAGGTATTGTTATTACTATTATAAACATTGTCGGTGGATTGATTATAGGAGTTGTGCAGCTGCATATGAATATTCAAACCGCACTTTCTACCTATACAATTTTAACTGTAGGCGATGGTCTTGTATCTCAAATTCCTGCACTTTTAATTTCAACAGCAACAGGTTTAATTGTTTCAAGAGCTACAGGTAAGGATGAATCTCTTTCACAAGATATTAAAAATGAGATGTTTTCGGATCCGAGAGTTTTAGGAGTGGTGGCCGGACTTGTAGGTTTTATGGGGATTGTACCGGGGATGCCGACAATTCCGTTCCTTACTATTGCTGTTGTTACCGGAGCAATGGCTTATTTTAAAGTTAAGACTAAAAAAGAAACATTGCAGCATGAAGAGGCTCAAAAAATCGAGCAAGAACAAAAAGAAAAACTTGGAAAGCGCGAAAAGAGAGCCAAAGCTACAAGAGAAAGCGTTATGGAATTGCTTAACGTTGATACTATAGAAATTGAGGTTGGGTATCGACTTGTACAGCTTCTGAATGTAGAAATGGGCGGAGATTTGCTTGAACGTATAGCTCAAATAAGGAGACAAACAGCTCTTGATTTAGGTATCATATTACCTTCTATAAGAGTAAGAGATAACTTGCAGCTTTCACCAAATTCTTATCAAATAAAATTAAAAGGAGTTCCCTTAGAGTCGGGTGAAGTTTACCCCGAAAGATATCTTGCAATGTGTGCCGGAGACCCTGTCGGGAATTTAGCAATAAATGGAATTCACGCAATTGAACCGGCTTTTGGTCTCCCTGCTTTATGGATTGAAGCTAAAGACAAAGACATGGCTGAAATGTCTGGTTATACGGTTGTTTCAGCTTCTGCCGTAATTTCTACCCATATTACAGAAGTTATCAAAAAGTGTGCTTCTGAAATTCTTTCAAGATATGATGTCCAGCAGCTTATTGACAATCTTAAGAAAGAAGTTTCTGAAGATTACGTAAACGATATTATGAAGGATATCACTGTCGGTGATGTTCAGATTGTAATGCAAAATCTGCTTAAAGAAGGCGTTGCTGTAAGAGATTTGAAAACAATTCTTGAGACAATCAGCTTGCAGGCTAAAATTAACAAAAATCCAAGTTTCTTAACAGAACATGTCAGACAAGCACTTTCTAGAAACATATGTAAGCAAAATCTTGCCGATACTTTATGTAATAACCCTTTCTCCTGATGTAGAAAATACTATTGCTAAAGGAGCAAGCCCTGATGGTCAAAGCGTTACACTTGATCCAGGATTTACTAAAAATATGTTTGATAAGATGAATATAGAACTTGAAAAAGCTATTACAACAACCGGAAACCAGCCTGTAATACTTTGCTCTTCTCCAATAAGGCTTTTATTTAGAAAATTGGTTGAAAGAACCTATCCTCAAATTGCAATTATGGCATATAATGAAATAAGTCCGAATGTAAAAGTTAAGTCGGTGGGCATGGTAAAAGTAGAAGCTGTTAAAAGATAGAAAGGTTTAATATATGAGAGAACTTATAAAAGAAAATCAGTTAGTAACAATTGTTCCGCAGGATTTTAAAAAAACAAACAAGGGCAAAGTTTTGGAAGTTTCGATGGACGGGTTTAGAATGGAGCTTAAGTATAAGCCGGAAGGTTTGATTGTAAATCATATTTGCGATTTCTATTCTTTTACTGATAACGGGTATTTATATTTTGAATCTTATATTCAAAATTTAGAGAATAACGTTATAACAATAGCAAATCCTGTTAAGCACAGATTTCTTCAAAGACGTAAATTTACTCGTATCAAGTTTATTGAGGATTTGGAACTTAAATGTGAAGATAATGTCTATAAAATACGAACTCTTGACCTGTCAGCAGGCGGTATGAAAATCAATACAGCCGAAAATCTTGATATGGAAAAAACATATGATGTTTCAATAAGATTAAGTGATGAGCAGGTAATAAAATGTAAATATCAGCTTATCCGTGTAGAAAAAGGTGACAGCGGGCTTTATACTATATCAGGAAGATTTCTCTGCCTGAGCAACATTGATAAAATGACTCTAGTTCAGTTCTGTATGAAAAAGGATATGGAGAACTTGACTAAAAAAGGTGAATAACAAATGGGATATACCGAAAATACCAGATTATTATTTGTAGTTATAACAATGATTGTTATAGGAACAGTAAGTATTGTAAGAGTTGGTGCAATTGATTTACATGCAATATTAACTACTGCCTCAATACTTATTCCAGCTGTAGTAGTTATGGGGTATTTAGGCCAAAGAATAGGTGAAATCATGGATAATCCTAAAAATAAGGCTGATGCTGATTATAAAATGGCAGTTTTAAATGCTTTAAAGAAAATGGATAAATCTATTACTTTGCAAGAATTGAATGAGAAATTAACACGCCAAGTTTCTGAACCGGATTTACCTGATTCCGAAACAGATGATGATATAGATGTCTAATAAAAATTTTATTTTCTTCCGGTATTAATATTGATAATATCCGATACCCAGGGGAAATAGCTATATAGCCCCATAGCAGACGTAATTGCCAGATACAATATAATAGCTGTAGTTATTCCCTGAACAAGTGACAGGCCAAAGAGGAATGGCAGCGGCATATTTATAAAATAAGGTATTGCATTAATTAACGCTATTTTATATAAAACTACATAAACCAACTCTGCTAATGTAGCCAGCAAAAAATAAGCAATTGATAAGAAAATTGATTGCAATATATGATAAAGTAAGAATTGTGTTACATGCTTTTTCATAATAGAAGCAATTATAAGCCACACAAAACCTGCAAATCCCGCTGTCAGATATGAAAGAGCTGATATAATTCTCTCTATTGGATATATTTGTCTAGAAGGCCGCAATGATATCATCCTTTCTGTATTCTTCTATAAAATCTTCTAATACTTGTATAAATACAAGCTTATATTCATCATTTTCCGGTCTCATATTAACTGCCGCACGATAAGAATATATAGAACGTTCTACTTCATTGTTCATATAATAAACATTTGCAATCAGAACAAAAAGACTCGGATCAAGTTTATTAATTTTGAGTGCTTCCTTATATTGTACCTCTGCCTCTTTATATTTTTTTAGGTTAGAATATAAATTCCCAAGCAAAATGTATCCGTTTGCTTCTTTTGGATTAAGTTCTATAGCCTTTTGATAAAGTTCGACAGCATCTTCATAATCTTTAAAATCAGATTTTGCTATTGCATAGCAAATGTATGCCTTATAATTATCTTCCGGAAGCTTTAAGGCTTTTTCAAAGTAATTATAACATTTTTCTTTATCTTTATTTACTGCTAGAGTATTTGCTATACACAAGGCTACTGTTTTATTTTCCGGTGCAAGCTCAAAAACTTTATAGTAATATTCAAGCGCTTTATTATAATCAAATAATTTAAAACAAACATTCCCTAAATCTACAAGCGCGGTTAAGTTATTAGGATCAATTGATAAAGCTTTTTCATAATAAGCCCTTGCTTCAACATAGTCGTCAAAATCATGATACAAAAGAGCAATTGCATTATAAACCTCAGGATCCTGAGAATTAAAATCAAGGGTTCTGCTGTAATAGTGCAGAGCCTTAGGGAAATTCTTTAATTCGGCATAAGTATTTGCCAAATTGTAATATACAAGGTAATTGCTCGGATTTACAAGCATTGCCTGATTAAAATATTTAAGAGCCTTTTTATATTCTTTTGAATAAAACCAGATACTGCCAAGATTCAGAAGAGTTTGCATATCTTTTGGATCAATTTCAAGCAGACTTTCATATACCGAAATAACTTTTTCATATTGATTATCCATTGCATAATATTTAGCAAGTTCATGATAATGTTCGGTATTTTTAGGCTCAAGCGCCATCTTTAAAACAGTTTTTTCAATAGCTTTATCTAATTCTTTTTTATCCATAATTTAACTTTCAATTTCTTCATATTCAGAGTATTCAACAGATTCTTTAAGCCAAGTTTCTTTAGGAACACTAAACGCATGATTCCAAAATTTCTCAATAGCATAAGTATCTCGCTCATCCTGTTGTAAGATGTGTACAACAACATCACCGTAATCTATTAGATTCCAGCGGTTTCTGATATCATTTTCTCTGCCCATAGGGAGTCTTGAAAATGTTGTTTTTACTTTATCCGTCAGATTTTCTGTTAATGCCTTCACCTGTGTGCTTGTTTGTGCAGAACATATTACAAAATAGTCCGCAAATGATGATACATTACTTATATTTAATATTGAAATATTGTTACCCTTTTTATCGTCTAAAAACCTTGCAATGATACAAGCAAATTTGTATGATGTAATCTTTTTAGTCATTAATGGCTCCATATTATAACATTTTTATCCTATTTAAGTGTCTACCGCCTTCAAATTCCGTATTTAGCCAGATATCAACAATATCCAGCGCTAAACCTGCGCCGGTAACTCTTTCTCCAAGACAAAGAATATTGGAATCATTATGCATCCTAGTCATTCTGGCAGTAAAAGTATCAGTACAGTGAGATGCTCTTATTCCGCTGTATCTGTTGGCTGCAATTGACATCCCAATCCCTGTACCGCAAACAAGAATTCCTTTTTTACCGGTTTCTAAGACCTCGTTTACAACTTCTTTCGCTATTACAGGGTAATCACATGAATCCTCTGAATAGCACCCCGCATCTTGAACACTATATCCGAGTTCATTAAGATGCTTTATTATAATATTTTTTAGCTTAAACCCGCCGTGGTCAGAGCCTATATAGATATCAATCGTCATAAAGTTCTTCCCTTTTCGTTACAATTGTAACATTTTTGCAATAATTTATCAATAATTATTCTGTTTTAATTTTAATATAATTAGTATGATAAAGTTGTTCAATAGCATTAATTTATCGTTCAGAGGCCCTATATCAGATAGTGATATAGATAACTTAGAGCATGCAAAACAGCATTTCAGTGACTGTTATTTAATGACAACATTAGAGACACTTTCACATACATCTAATGGCAGAAAAATTTTAAAAGAGCAAATTCAATATGATAATTCAAATCCTGATATTATAAATTGTTATTTATATAAACCAAGCGGTGACAAAGAAAAATATATTATTCCTACGGACAAGGTTCTTAAAGGTTATGAAAAATTGTATAGTGTGCAAGATAATAAAATTGTAAGAAGCATGGATATTTCAGTTGCAGAATACGAAAAAAAATATAAAGCGAAACCTTTAATTTGCCGGATAACTGATACATTTAAAAATTATGCATTTGAAAATAACATGCCATCACATTTTATGAAGGTATTAACCGGTGTTG
>CALUQF010000044.1 GCA_944322835.1 Candidatus Gastranaerophilales bacterium
TCTGTTATGCTCGTCTACTTCTTGATACAACATCCTAATCGTTCCTTGATTATTATACTTTATATATGCCACATTCTAAATTTTAGTAACGGATTTTATAGTAAATTTTACAAAAATTTACAATTGTTGCTTTTTTGAATTCTAATTCCGGAGCCATTTAACTTAACTTCTTAATATTTCGTAAAAAAACCTTTTTTTAAATCACTTTTAGGTATAAAATAGATATACATTGACTGTTACAAATAAAGAAAGGATTTTCAAATGGTGCTTGAAATGACTTATCCGCAGCTGGAGCGTGCAGTAAATCCTACGCACGATATTAGATTATTCTCCGGTCGCTCAAATCCGCAGCTCGCTCAAGAAATTGCTGATTACTTGGGAACTACCGTTGGTCCAATGGTAATAAAGAACTTTGCTGACGGAGAAATATACGTTCAAGTTAAGGAAAGCATCAGAGGCGATGATGTTTTTATTGTTCAGCCGCTTTGTAATCCGGTGAATGAAAATTTAATGGAACTTTTGATTATGATAGATGCTTTCAAGAGAGCAAGTGCAAAAACTATTACCGCTGTTATTCCATATTACGGATACGCGCGTCAGGATAGAAAGACTTCCGGTAGAGAGGCCATAACTGCTAAACTTGTAGCAGATTTACTTACAACAGCGGGAGCCAGCAGAGTTCTTGCAATGGATTTACATACAGGACAAATACAAGGATTCTTTAATATTCTTGTTGACCATATTTTTGCAGCACCAATATTAGTAGATTATGTTAAATCTTTAGGTTTAAATACTGATGAAATGGTTGCAGTCAGCCCGGACATGGGAGGAGCAAATAGAACCCGCCATTTTGCAAAGAAATTAGACTGTCCTATGGCAATTATCGACAAACGCCGTGATAAACACAACGAAGCTATAGCTGCACACATTATCGGCGATGTAGAAAATAAAGTATGTCTAATGTTTGATGACATAATTGACACAGCCGGCACAATATGCGAAGCATCTAAGCTTCTCAAAAGCAAGGGTGCAAAAGCAGTCTATGTAGGAGCCACTCATGCAGTATTCTCTGGCCCTGCAATTGAAAGGTTAAAAAACGCTCCGATTGAACAATGCATTATTACCAATACAATTCCATGGCAAAAAGAAGACCTGCCGGAAAATGTCATACAGCTCTCTATAGCACCGCTTTTGGGTCAAGCTATTTCAAGAATTCACGATGATGAATCTGTAAGTTCTTTATTTGGTTTTGAAAAAGAGATGAAGGTATAAAAACCTCATCTCTTTTTCAATTTTTCAAACTAAACTTCTCTGATTAGAGTGTTCAAATCAACATTTAAAACGTTAGCAATATCGATAACCTTCAATATAGTCGGGTTGATTTTACCAGTTTCAATTAAGCTGATTGAATTTCTTGAAATGTTTGTAAGCTCAGCAAGCTTTTCTTGAGAGATATTGCGTCTAAGACGCTCACTCTTGATGTTAATTCCTAAATTTCGTAATCTATTCTTTTCTTCCATAACTCTATTATTTTCTGTCATTGTTGCAAATTTTTCTATACAGCATTTTAGTTTCTCACATATTATGTTAGGAATTGCGAAAAAAGAAGCCAAATTTTTACTCAAAATAAGGCTTCTTTTATATATAAGGGCAGACTTAGAGCTGCCCTTTACCACGTACGGTCTCTCGGAGAGTCTTATCTCCTATAAACGAGCCTGACGGCAAGTGGACCTTGGGTGGTCAGATTGTCATAACATGCTTAATATAACCCTGGATAAAAGCTTTTTCATTAGGCAAAAGGGGTATATTGTTTTTAAACAATATACCCCTTTTGTCTAAATATTTAATTAATATTAGTCTTCAACATCACCGGCTGTAGGGCCATACTTCTTGATTGTCGCATTTAAAAGGTTTTCATGATGTTTTTCTCTGTATATTTGACATAAAAGTTTGTAAGCATGCTTATTATAAGGATTTTGCTGTAATATTATATCTAGCTGCTCAATTGCAGAATTGGAGCGTTTCATGTAATAATCAATCAATGCAGGAAGAATTATTGTTTTATCATTTGTATCAGTTGCTAAGGCTATTTCAGCACAACTCTTAGCTTTTTTAAATTCTTCAGCATCCAGATACATGACAGCTACTTCATAATAAACTTCTGATTTACTTCTTAAGTCAGTTTTCATCTGTGCAACAGCCTGATATTCCTGTGCGGCTTTATCATATTCCGCTCTCTTACGATATTCTTCTGCAAGAGCAAGTTTTGTTGCAATATCGTTTGCCGTAACTTCATCAAGATTTTGCGTTTCTTCATTTACAGGAACATTCAATGTTGCCAAAATTTCTTGAACCGTAAACAATTGCGCCTTTTCTTCTTCTGTCGGCGGAATATTTGTTACATCAGGAACTACTGAATACACAAGAGCAAGAGTTTTTAAATCGCGCGCTGTTATTTCTGTATTAAATTTTATTCCTATCGGATACATAACGTCATATATACTAGGGCTTTTGCCATTCAAGCCCAAAGAACGACCGATTTCCTGCAAAGCAGAAGAATAAAGTTGTTTTGAGTCATGGTTATTATTCTTATTGTCTGTTTTTTTAAAAATAATAGTTGAATCTAAAAGAGTATTTCCGTTAACGGAAAATGCCTGCGTTCCTATAGAAGATGATGCGTCATCGGTATTTTTAAAATAACATTTCATTTCGGCATCCTCAGGTGCTTCTACGAATGTAAATCTTACTAAACCGTCACTTGCACGTTCCCAGGATTGATATGCACGCATAACAACTTCTCTATAATACGCCGGAACTTCTGTATTATCTTCTATATAAACCTTTAGAGGAAAAGAGGCTCTATTCCATCTTATAATTTTACCGTTTGCTGCAACTTCTCTAAAATAGCTGTCTATAACAGCAGCTTTAATTGTCTTTTCGCCCATTGATTTATCATAGCCAAGTGTAATTGCATAATAATTTTTAAACCCAAATTCCGGGGACTGAACCTCTATTTTATTATTTTGATCTAATAATGAGACAGCCCCAGCCGCGATTAGAAATGTACAAATAAAAATCTTTTTCATTTTTTGGAATACCTCTTATTCTTTATTATCACCTATAATTATACATTAAAAAACGCAAAAACTAAATTTTTGCGCTTAAGTAACTGCTGTTCCTTCCTATTAGCGAAGATGTTATTGAATAAGTTCTAATTGCATTATATAGCCCCATCGCAGAAGTGCTGGTAAGACCTCTTTCACGCATTATACTTATAAAATCCCGCGCTGATACAGGATTGTTATTATTGCTATTCCCCATCAGGTTATTTAACATTGAAGGAAATCTGTCAGCCGAATGATTACCATAAAGAGCACTCATTGTTGTTCTATATGTATTCATATCAGTATATTCTTCAAGCGTAATATCATACTCACCGTCTACTAAATTCTGAAGAGTCTGCTTATCTAAAACTGCAGGTAAATCTTGCAGCTGGCTGTTAATGCTGGCAAGTTTATCTAATGATACTGCAGTTAATGAACCCGATGTTACACTTTCTATTGACGACATATTCCTAACCCTTTTCGACTATTATAACATATTATGAATTATTTTACAATTGTTATAACACTTGAAAGTTTAATAATTTTAAGGTAAACTTTATTCATTAAGGAGGATATATGCACGAATATGTATTCAAAATGAAAAAAGGTGATATTGAAATAGAATTAAAATCTGATGATCTTGAATTTGTGGAAGAACAGCTTAACAAATGGCGTGAAGAACTTTTGCAGGATAAATAATTATGTCTGTATATTCATTTATTGTAAAAAAAGGGAAGTATGAGTTATCTTTATCAACTACGGACAAAGAACTTGTAACTGAGCAATTTGCATTGTGGGTAAGAAAAGCTTCTGATTATGTTCAGAGACATAAAATACAACAATGCAAAGATATGGTTGAAGCTCAAATTAATAATGAAAAAGAACTTACACAACAAAAGATTGATGAACAACTTAGGAAAACTCCTAAACAGGAGCTGTTTGAAGAAAAAAACGTGAAAAATGAACAAGAATTCACTAATAAGAATCTGGATATTTTTTATGCTCCACCAAAGGAAGAAAATGACACTGCAAACAGACCGAGCGTTAATGAGTTAAATCAGCAGCCGGGAGTTTTTGATACTATATTAGAAAGCTCCTTGAATAAACCGCAAACTGAATTAACGTTCAAGCCCAGTCCGTCAATCAAGAAGGATGGTGCTTTTTTGAACTATATTAGTGCTAGAAAAATTGAAAGAAAAATTGATTACCTCCTTTTAACGGCTTACTATTTTACCCAATATGAGCAAAAACCGAGGTTTACATTAAAGCAACTAAATGCAAAATTGATGCAAAATATCGCTGTTATAATTGATCATAGTGTATTACAAGAAGCCATTAATAGAGATTATATTGAATGTCTTCCTGATTTGACGGGGCTTGTCGGAGCTTCTGAATACAGACTTACTGCTTACGGAGAGAAAGTGATTTTAGATGAATAAAACCGTTGCGGTCGCTTTATCCGGGGGGCTTGACAGTAGTGTTACAGCTCTGCTGCTTAAAAATAAAGGATATAACGTTATTGGTGTGAGTGCAAAAACAATAAATACCCCGGAAGCTGAAAACGTTATAAAAAATGCAAGAACTGTTGCAGACAAGCTGGAAATTCCTTTTTATGCGTTTGATGCCGTAAAAATTTTTAAAGAAAAAGTTATTAACTACTTTGAGGCGTCTTATAAAAATGGTGAGACGCCAAACCCTTGCATTATGTGCAATAAATTTATGAAATGGGGCGCTTTATTTGATTATGCAACTAATACGCTGGGTGCAGATATTCTTGCAACCGGACATTATGCAAATATAAAGGAAGTTAATGGAATTTATAAATTATACCCAGCCTCTGATGAGCACAAAGACCAGTTGTATTTTTTATTTGCGCTTAACCAAGAACAATTGAGCAGGACTATTTTCCCTCTGTCTAGCTTCAAAAAAGATGAGGTGAAAAAAATGGCCGAAGAGTTTAATTTGCCCAGTAAGTCGGCCAAAGAAAGCCAGGACGTATGTTTTATAAAAGCTCCCATGACGACAAAAAAATATTTAAATAATATTTTTGAGCCAAGACGCGGCGATTTTATTGAGAAACGAAGCTGCAAAAAACTCGGCGAGCATAACGGATTTTGGCAATTCACGATAGGGCAAAGAAAAGGAATCGGTCTTGCAGCTCCTGAGGCATTATATGTTATAGATATTGATGCCAATAAAAATATTGTATATGTTGGCTATAAAGATGAATTATATGCTGAAGATTTGAATTTACAAAACATAAATTGGAGCTATCCGAATGAAAACAAAGAATTTGAGGCCTTAGTTAAAATTCGATACAACATGAAATCTGTTCCTGCATATATCAGTATTACCGGCAAAAACTGTTATATAAAATTTACCTCCCCGGTTTCTGCTATATCGAAAGGGCAGGCATGCGTTCTTTATGATATTGAAGACGGCCATTTGCTGGGCGGAGGATTTATTTAATTTATGCCTTTACATTTTGTTATAATAATTGTATGATTATAATAGATTGGAGGAATTTTGGTAGAGAAATTCAAAATACAAGGTGGAGAGATTCTAAAAGGCGAAGTTTCCATAGGCGGAGCAAAAAATTCTGTCCTTAAGCTGCTTGCGGCAACTATTCTTGTAAAGGGAACTACCAAAATTTATAATGTTCCTGAACTTACGGATGTTGATATTATGCTCAATGTCTTGTCTGATTTGGGTGCAAAGTATATTTATAATAAAGAAGAAAAATCTGTAATTGTTGATTCTTCTAATATTACATCAATCACTGCTAAGTATGAACTTGTAAGCAAAATGAGAGCATCATTTATAATTCTCGGGGCTTTGATGGCAAGATGTAAAGAAGCCATAGTAGCGCTTCCGGGCGGGTGCGCTATTGGCGAACGCCGAGTTGATTTTCATATAAAAGGTTTGGAAGCGCTTGGTGCAAAAATAAAGATTGAAAACGGTTATGTGCATGCAAAAGCTTCAAAGTTAGTTGGTGCAGATATTTATTTAGATATACCATCTGTTGGTGCAACTGAAAATCTTATGTTGGCATCTATATTGGCAGAAGGTTCAACAAGAATTCAAAATGCGGCACAAGAGCCAGAAATTGTTGATTTGGCTAATTTCTTAAATACTATAGGTGCTGATGTTACGGGAGCCGGAACTTCCGAGATTATTATCAACGGAGTAAAAGCAGAAAATTTACACACGGCCGAATATACAACTATTCCTGACAGAATTGAGGCAGGAACATTTATGGCTGCTGTTGTTGCTACAAAAGGTAAGGCTATAATAAGGAATGTTTATCCGGCTCATTTAACTTTCTTTAATGATAAGTTAATAAAAATGGGGGCTAATATTAAGTTGGTTGAGCCAACTACGATTGAGGTAAGCTGTAAAAACAGGCTAAATGCAATTAATTTTGTAACCCAGCCGTATCCAGGATTTCCTACAGATTTGCAGGCAATTGCTATGACACTTCTGACTACTGCAAACGGAGTTGGGATAATAACCGAAAGTCTTTATGAAAACCGCTTTATGCAAGTTCCGGATTTGAGAAGAATGGGTGCAGATATTCATCAGGACAGGAATCATGCAATAGTTAAAGGTGTTAAGAATTTAACCGGTGCAACGGTGGCTGCCAGTGATTTGCGTGCTGGTGCAGCATTAGTAATTGCAGGGTTGATGGCTCAGGGTGAAACTATTGTTGAAAAATTGCATCATATTGACAGAGGGTATGAAAAGTTTGAGTATAAGCTGCAAAAATTAGGCGGCAGAATTTACAGATATGATGATAAAAATAATCAAGAAGTAAAGGGGGTATTTAATGAGTCCCGCATATAAAAGATGGTATGACCATGACCCTAAACTCCTGGAAGTTATTGAATTATTAAAAAATTATCAGGATGAGCTTAGAGAACATGCTGTTGTTTTTCTTGATAAATTAGAGCAAAAAGTTTCTAAAGAAGCTTTGGATAGGTTTTATGACTTAGTAAAGCCTGTTAATGGAAGCAGATGGTATGATAAAGACCCCATCATATCTAAAACGGTGGAAATACTGAGAGTTGTCCCGCCGGAAGTTCAAAGCGCTTGTGCAGAGAGGTTTATTTCTGCTTTAAAAGAAATGGGGATTGAATACGAAAGTCCTAATCATAAAATTTAGTGTTTTTTTACCATATAAAAACAATTAACTTCATTAAATGTTTTTAAGTTTGCGGCTTTTTATGTTACAATGTAATATATTAGGGGAGTATATATGAAAAATTTTCTTAAATATTTAGGGATTTTTATTGCAACAATAGTAGTATTGTTATATCTTAGTTTTTTATTTGTCGTTCCGAATATTATTGATTTGAATAAATATCTTCCCGTGGTTCAAAAACTTGCTGAAGATTATGCAAAATTAAATATCAAGCTTGAAAATCCTAAAATTATTACAACTCCTCTTCTCGGTGCGGGAATAAAAGCTGATAATATTTCTATAAAGCTGCCGGATGATTCGGTTTTGTTTTCGGCAGACAGTATTAAAGCCAGAATTGCTCTTCCGAGTTTACTGTTGATGACTGTAAAAGTCTCTTGTCTTGAGGTTGAAAACCCATTTGTTAACCTTGAAATTATTAATGATGAAAATTTCAAAGTAGTCCGACACATAGAAAGACTCATTAACCCTGCTAAAGAACAAAAGCTGGAGGAGGTTAAGCAAACTGCTGATGCTGAAGGATTCAAATTTAACCCTGCCTGGATAAGAATAAAAGTTCCGGCAGTTAAACTTAATAATTACAAAGTTCTTGTAACTGATTTGAGGACAAAACATTATCTTGAGCTTAAAGGTGATAAACTGACTCTTGGATATTTTAACGGAAAAATTGCTAAAATTAAGACTTATGCAGAGTTATTCAGCGATGAAAACAAAAATATAACTGCAGATATTGATATAAATACATGCCTGCCTCCGTTTGGTACTAAACTTGATGAAGAAGATGATCCGGCTCAGAGAGTTGATATTCCGTTTATTAATCCTGTAACAATGTATAGAAATTATGATTTGAAAGCAAATCTTGATACAAAATTGAGAATAAGAAATCATCACGGGAATTTATCTTCATACGGACATTTCAATATCAATGATGTAACAATGAAGGTCTCTAATCTGGTTTTACCAGTAAGTTATCTAAAAGCTGAAACTTTTGGTTCTACTGTAAATCTAGATACAAATATATACCCGGTTGAAAAACAAAATATCCAATTGCTTGGAAAATTGAATTACGGCAAGCACCCAAAACTGGATATGAATATTAAAACCGGAACTATTCAGTTTAATGATTTGCTTATTTTAACAAAGGCTTTTCTGGATTCTTTACATATAAGAAATGAGCTGGATAAAATTAAAGCAGAAGGTTATCTGAATGTCGACTGTTATATTAATACTAACTTTAAAAAGATTAAGTCCAATGGTTATATAACAGTTAAAGACGGAGGTTTGACCGTTAAAAATCTCGGCAAAGTTTTATCTGATGCAAATATTAACATCAAACTAGATAATAATATTCTTGATATTAGAAACTCCAGTATTTTAATCGGCTCCTCACCTTTAAGTATTGACGGTAAAATTGATGAAAAATCCATAGCCGATATAAGTATAAAAGCTGATAAAATTCCTCTTCCGCTTTTATTCAAAGCGTTTGCTCCTGAAAATATAAGAAATAAATACGCTTTTTCAACAGGGAATGCATCACTTGATTTAGGCCTGAAAGGCAAATTGAAAGATGCAGTTGCCGGACTAAAATTTGGATTGGATAATCTGAATATTTCAGATAATACCATTGCAATTTTAAATAAAAAATTAGCCGGAGAATTTTTTCTGGATAAAAATGAACTGCGCGGAAAAATTGATAATAATGGATTTGAAATAAGACTGCCTAAGACAAATTCTCTTATAACAGTTCCGTTAGTTAATATTGAAGTTGCAGAGGATAATATTAACATAAAAGAGAACTCTTTATTATTAAATAACAAATCAAAAATAAATTATTCCGGAAATATAGAAGAATTCAGCAAGTTAAAATCGATTAATTTTCTTGCACAGGGAAACTTGGCTACTGATGATTTGATTAAATTAATCGGAGAAGAGTTCAGACCATTTATTCATTCTAAAGGCTCTATCCCGGTTAAATTAACTTTTGACGGAGATAAGAAAAAACAAACTCTCTTTGCGCAAGCTCTGGGAGACAAAGAAAACTTTATAACACCTGTCGATTTCGCATCGCTGATTAATCAAAATACATCTCTTCAAACGGTTGTAGACTTTAAAGAAAACAGAATTAAAATAAAGAAAACGGGGTTATTTAAAAGAATCGTAACTGTTGATGAAAAAGGAAATGAAATAATTAATCTGGATGAAGTATTTGGAATTGACGGTACTATTGCCGGCAGAATGATTAATCTTATAAAAATCACGATGCCGCAGAGTTTGGAAGGTAAAATTTATGTATTCCCAAAATCTTCGTTCTCGCTTAACGGGCGTGCCTTTATCCTTGGAGAATCAGTATCTCCACGTCTTCGCGGCGGATTTACTGTGAAGAATCTTTCAATTCCGGAATTGTTATTAAACTTAAGAGAAGCTAATTTAAAATTCAGAGGTGCAAATGCTGATTTTGATACAAAAGACCTGATACTCAATGAGTCAGATATTCAAACACAGGGTACAATCAGCTTAAGACCTTCTGCTGTATTAAATATAGTTAATCTGGATGTTATTTCAAGATACTTTAATGTTGATAAATTAATGAAAGTTGCTGAAAATGCAATGAAATATACTCCAAAATCCGGAAATAACGGGAAAAATACACCTGCAGCAGAAGCAAATATTCCGGTAGAGATTAGAAACGGCTCAATAAATTTTGAAAGAATTATCTCTGGAAAAATCGATATAAGAAACACTACCGCTAAGATTTCAATGGCAAGAAATGTATTCTTTATAAGAAATATGAGGACTAATATATTTAAAGGCAGAGTAAACGGAAACATTTCAGTAAACCTTATTAATATGCTTTTGAATATAAATGTAAACGGACGCGGAGTTGACGTTGCTCAAGCACTTTTAGACGGTGCGGGAATGATAGATACGCTTTCTGGTACTGCAAGATTTAATGCCGATTTATCTTTGCAAGGGGTAACATTTGAAGAGCAGGTAAAAAGTCTAAAAGGAACAGTAGATTTTAATGTTCGGGATGGTCAGTTCGGTCCGTTCGGGAAAATCGAAAACCTTATTATTGCAGAAAATATAAGAGAGTCGCAGTTCTTCCAGACAGCTTTGGGCGGAATTATAAGCGGACTTACTACAATTGATACTACACATTTTTCAGAGCTTAAGGGAAATATTCATTTCTTGGACGGAATTTGTTATCTTGAACCGGTAACATCTTTGGGTAATATTTTGAGTCTGCATATTTTCGGAGATTTTGATATTTTGAGAAATTATGCGGATATGAAAGTAAGAGCAAGAATGGCTTCTTTGATTTCTAACCTTTTAGGGCCTATAGGAGCTATTAATCCGGCAAATCTGATTAATAGTGCGGCAAGTCTGAATATCGTAACCGCAAAAGCATTTTCAATCTTTTGTGAAATGATTCCGGAAGATGAAATGTCTGAAATTCCAAGTTTTGCAAACAGTTATGTCGATAATGCTGCTACAAAATTCCAGCTTGTGGTAAGAGGAGATGCCGCAAAACCATTATCACTCGTTAAATCTTTCAAATGGCTTGCAACAGAGAGCGAATACCAGAATGCTGTAGACTATGTAAACTCTATTCCTGAACCGGTTGAAGGGAGTGAGGCTACTACTATAGAAGAAGTTGTACAGGAAGTTGAGGCTGAAAAGAAAACTTTAAGATATAAGATTAAAAACTTATTCAAAAAAGATGATGAAGAGTCTTAAACAATGTTAAATTGTCGGTTTATAAGGCGATGTTTATTCGCCTGAAAATCTTCTTCGCTTACAAAAAGATTTGCGTGCTTATCAACTCTCATTATGTTAAAAAGCGTAAAAATATCAGATGGAATATTAAAAATACTAAGGGGTTCAATTTTATACAGTTCCTCAATGAATTCAATCGTGCAATCCTGAACGAATGTTAAATCAATCCCGATTGAAAATCCCTTATAATTTTTTATCTCATTATATAAACGCCTGCACTCTATAGCATCAAGTTTTGGTGTTAGAGGAGCAATAATACAGCATTTGTCAAATAATCTGATTTCCATATTATTATTGTAATCTTTTATATTACAATAATGAATTATCAAAAATTATGAAAAATCTATAACTTTAGATTGAATCAACAAATATCGTTTGTTCTCTGTCCGGCCCGACACTTATTATGCCAATAGGCGCACCTATTAAATCTTGAATTTTCTCTATATATTTTTTTGCATTTTCCGGCAAATCCTCGTACTTTCTAATATCACATAAGGATGTTTTCCAGCCAGGCATGGTTATATATATAGGTTCCAAATATTTGTGAATAAACACATCGGTCGGGTATGATGTATAAATTTTATCATTTCTGCAATCTTTGTAAGCTACACAAATTTTTATTTCATCAAAACTATCAAAAACATCAATCTTAGTTAATGCCACTTTTGTAATACCACCCACAAGCACGGCATATTTCATAATAACAGCATCAAACCATCCGCATCTTCTCGGGCGTCCGGTTGTCACTCCAAATTCGCGCCCGATTTCCTGAATTTTTTTGCCGGTATCATCAGTTAGTTCGCTTACAAAAGGCCCCTCTCCAACTCTCGTTACATATGCTTTTGATACCCCGATAACTTCATCAATCATTGACGGGCCATATCCGCTTCCTACTGCAGCACCTCCGCCGATGGGACTTGAACTTGTTACAAACGGGTATGTGCCGTAATCAATATCAAGCATTACACCTTGTGCGCCTTCAAACAATATTGTGCGGTCTTTATATCTGTTAAGCATATCCTGCCAGTCGAAACAAACATACGGTCTGAATAATTCGGCATATTTTTCGCATAGAGAAACTATACAATCTTTTGTATACTCTTCAATTTTATATACCTGTTTTAAAGTCTTATTTTTAACAGGTAATATCATATCTAACTTTTCACTCAAAGCTTCATATGAATATAAATCCTGTATTTTTAACCCAACACGCGCGTATTTGTCTGCATAAGTCGGTCCTATGCCTTTTTTTGTAGTTCCGATTTTTCCTTTTCCGGCATGCGCCTCTGTATATCCGTCGACTTCTATATGGTAAGGCATTGTAATAGATGCAAGCGGTGATATTTTAAGATTTCTAAAATCTACTCCCTCTGCTTTGAGTTCATTTAATTCCCTCTCAAATGACTCCGGATGGATAACAGTTCCTGCACCAATAAAGCAGATAGTTTTGTCATACAAAATACCGGAGGGTATCAGGTGAAATTTATACGTTTTACCTTCCGTAACGACTGTATGGCCTGCATTGCATCCGCCTTGATATCTTATTATCGTATCAGCTTTTTGCGCAAGCAAACCCGTAATTT
>CALUQF010000045.1 GCA_944322835.1 Candidatus Gastranaerophilales bacterium
AAGATTTTTACCAAAACCTTTTTCAAAGTATTTATACGCTATTTATGGTGGTATTTAGTCAAAATACGTTTAATTTGTTGTAGAAATTCCACCTGATTAAAGTTATCTTTTGAGATATAATATTCAATTTTATATGGAGAAAGACGTTTCAAGGCCGTCTTTTCCGGAAGAGAACTCATTACCGCTATTGGAATATCAGCATACATTTCATCATTTTTCAAGCGCTCAATAAATTCGTAACCGTCAATTTTTGGCATAGTTAAATCTGTTATTATTAAATTATAGTGATTGAGTTTTAATTTAACCAGCGCTTCTTGTACGTCCAGTACCGCATCGACGCCATAGCCGATATTCATAAGTATATTTTTAATCATGGTTCTTGTTGTAATTGAATCGTCTACGATTAATATACGTTTGTATGATAACAAATCATTCGGCAGAGCAAGCGGAGCAGAAGATGATGTGACTGCTTTATTAAAATCATAATGCATTATATCCTGCATATTCAGTATCAGGCATAATTCGCCGGATGCAAGATTTGTAATTCCGGAGATATTTTTGACTTTGTATAAAGGCGGAGAAAGCTTTTTCTGTAAGATATCCTGGTCTCCTAAAAGCTTATCTACCACAAGACCTATAGTTTTTTCATCAGCTTCAAGAATAAGAATGGTCTCTTTTTCTCCTCTTGGAACAGGTTTAAGCTGTAATATGTCCGAGAGATAATACAAAGGAATAATATTACCGTTATAAACAATAGAGCGCATTCCGTTGTTTGTTTTTATCTCGTTCTGGTTTTTGAGAATAAATGTTGTAATGACCTGAATCGGTATTGCAAAAATTTGTTCTGAAATCTTGACAAGAAATACCCTCAAAGTAGTCAAAGTTACCGGAATTTCAATATGTACAATACTTCCTTTTCCGAATTCCGATATAACCTTAACTTTACCATTCAGCTGTGAAATTTTTGTTTTAACTACATCCAGCCCGATACCGCGTCCGGAAATACTTGTTATAGAATCTCCTGTAGTAAATCCGGGCCAGAAAATAATGTTCATTATTGCTTCATCTGTCATGGAATCTATATCTTCCTGGGTCAGAAAGCCTCTTGAGACTGCACGTTCTTTAATCTTTTCAAGATTAAATCCATGCCCGTCATCCATAACCTCAATGATAACTTTATTGTCATCTTGTTTAGCAGACAAAAGAATTCGCCCGACAGGATTTTTGCCGTTTGCAATACGTTCTTCTTTTGTTTCGATACCATGGTCGATTGCGTTTCTTAAAATATGGATTAAAGGCGTTTTTATCTCTTCAATAATCTTTTTATCGGCGCATGTATCTTTACCCTCGATTTCAAAATCAATATCCTTACCTTTTTCATTTGCAATATCTCTTACCATTCTTGAGAAGGAGTTAAACACGGTTGAGATTGGAAGAACACGGATATTTTTAACCATAGATTCCATCTCATCTATTATCAGACGCATTTTCATATCATCTTCTTTTGATGAACGATAAAGCGAGTTTAAATCATATATGGTTCTTGAAACATTCTGGGTTATGTCGGAAAGCAGAGAGAAAACCTGTTTTACAAATACGCTTGTATATTGTTCCGTAGCTCCTGTTTGAAGATATTTTCTGTTATAATACCTTAAATAATTAGAAGTTTTTAACAAGTCTTTTTGACAGTTTTCGTTGGCATTTTTAATACTGTCTATTTTCTCCAGATTCTTTTCAGTTTTAATTTTTGTAATAATGAGTTCACCAAGCTGGTTTACGAGCAAATCCAGTTTTTGTGCATTAACGTGCAGGGTTTTAATTTCAGTTGAAGATGATGCTTTTCCCCCTCCCGTCGAAGTTTGGGTAGAAAGGCTCTTAATTTCGCTGACTCCTGTATCTTTCTTGTAGTTTAGCTCAAGAAGCTGTTTCATAATCTCAAGCTGTTGTACAATTAAATCACTGTCTATGCTTTCATTTGGAGAAGCACAGTATTCAATAGCGCTTTTTAAAGTCAACATCATTTGTTCTTCAAGCTGAACGGAATTGTCTGTTATAAACTCAAGAATTTCCAGAACCATATTGACGACTTCCAGAATATTTACATCGTCAATATTTTCTTTTAGCTTAAGTATGTCGTCTTTTATTTCTCCTGCATAAACGCTGCTTCCCTGAAGCATGGTTATTTTTTCTGCAACATCAAAGAATGATAAACCGGTGCTTTCTGTTTCAATACAAGAAGTATTATATTTAGCAGCAACAGAACTCAACTCATTTCTTAATTCCAAAATCTCGCTTATTGTAAGCGTGTTTGTTGCATTCATTACAAAATCTATTTTAGTGAGAATATTTTCTAACGAACTTTTAACCTCATAGAGATTGGTATCTTTGAAGAATTCATAAATTTTTTGAACTTCTTCTTTTAAGATAACAATGTCTTGTGATTCTTCTTCCGGTACAATACTATCGATGATTTCAAAACAGTTATTGAAAGCAAAATTGATTTCTTCCTGATAAGCTGATAATTTATCTTGTGCTAAATCCGCTGCTGCAATTGAGGCAATTGAGGCTGTCTGTGGCGGCGGATTGTCAGCCTGCTCTTTCATTTCCACATCCAGAAGGTATTCAAGATTAGATATTACGGCATTAAAATCCTCATCAATAATTTCGCGTTCATTTTTTATCGATTCCTGAAGATATTTAGCTGCTGCTTCAAGCGAACGTGACATGAGTTTAATAATCTCGGGCTCAAGAATGTATTTATCGTTATTTACTGCATCAAAAATATCTTCCATTTTGTGAAAGATAGTCTGGATATTATTAAACCCGACCATTCTTACAGCACCTTTGAGGCTGTGCAAATCGCGGTAAATTGAACCAATAAGCTCTTTATTGGCAGGTGTGCTTTCTAATGAGAATAAATTATTAAAAAGGCGCTCCAATATCTCTTCAGACTCAGTCTGGAAGATTGCCATAACTTCTTTATTTACATTATCATTATCTGTAAAGTCCAATTTAAACTACCTATTTGAGCTTTCTATCCTTCTATTGCGGAGTTTTTTATATCATTGGATAAACTGTTCAATTTAGAAATTTTTTCAGTATTAGATGCTATTTCCTGAACAAGAGCCTCTGCAATACTGTTATTTTCTTCATCAATAACATTTAATCTCTCAATAATATCACTCTGTTTTTTAGCATTTTGGCTTAATATATCCAGAGAATCAAGAATTTCTTTTATTAAATTAAGCAGGGTTTCAGAGCTTGCAGAAACTGCATTAATGTCTTTAACAACGGCTTCAATTTCTTTTGACCCTTCTTCAGTTGCCATAACCGTAGAGTTTGTAGTAAATTGAATATTGCTTGTAAGCGATGTAATCTTCGTTATAGCCTGTTTAGATTCATCCGCAAGCTTTCTGATTTCACCTGCAACTACAGCAAACCCTTTACCATGTTCTCCGGCACGTGCTGCTTCAACTGCGGCGTTAAGTGCGAGCATGTTAGTCTGTTCTGCTATATCATCAACAACTCCTATTGTATTTCCGATTTGCTGGGAGTGTTCAGAAAGTTCAAGGATAAGCTCTGCTATCATTTGGATTTTTTGTCTCAAAACAAGCATTTTATCTGCATTTGCTGCTATTGCGTCATGCTCTTTTTGAGAAAAATTAATCGACTGGCTTAACTGCTTTTCTGTGTTTTTAGAAGCAGCTGCAGAGTCTTCTGACAAAGCTTTAAGTTTTTCTATAAGTGAAGAAATATTTCTTGTATTTATAGAAAGTGTTTCAAATACACGTTTTTGCGAATTTATAGCTTCCATTATTTCATTTGTAGTTTCAGAAAGTGAATCTGATTGAACCGTCAAAGATCTTTTAATAGCCTTCATAATCCATTGTTTAGTAAGAAAATGAACAGTTGCATTCAAAGCTATAATTACTACTAAAAATACGAATGTATCATAAGCCGGCACGCCGTTTATTTTTGCAAAGAACAAAAACAAAAGACACGCAAATACAAAGACTACTACATCTATTACACATTTAATATTAAATTTTTGTTTTAATCCAAAGTTCCATTCATTAAGCACGTCATCTCTCCTATAGTTTTTTTTAAGCATTTATTATATAATTATTTTATACTAAAACTGACAAAATTGGAATACAGGAATATATGGCTTCAAAGATTTTATTGGTAGAGGATAGTGATACACAACTAAAGTTTCTAAAAGACGGGCTTATACAGAACGGTTTTGAGGTAGAAACTGCCACAAATGGTGCTGAGGCGTATAAAAAAGTTTTTGACTATGTGCCTGATATTATTGTATCTGATATTCTTATGCCTGTAATTGACGGTTATCAGCTTTGCAGAATGATTAAAAATGTTGATGAGACCAAGAAGATTCCCGTAATTCTTTTAACTGTTTTGGATAAGAAAATTGACAGTTTTTGGGGTAAAAAAGCCGGAGCGCAGCTATTTTTGTCCAAATCTATTAACATGGACGAGCTTGTAAGAAATATTAACGCAACTTTAAGGCGTTATCCGCTTACACCTGAATATAAAACAACACTGACATTAAAAGCAAAATCTGATAATGTTGCACAGACTAGGTTAAATTCAATATTGAATGACTTGCTTTTAAAATCGGTATTTGCCAATGAATTCAGAAATCTGAGCGACTTTATGAACTATGAAAGAGTTTTGGTTGAAAAATTGTTTTCGCTTTTGAGTTCATTTGTTGAATACAGTGTAGCGGGCGTATTTTTTGCTTCTCCTGATGATTTTGCGGAAAATATTCTATATATGGATACTCTGGGAAAAAACCTTAGCAAAAATCTGCTTTCGGATATTCAGTATGATTTCTTCAGAAAAATGGAAGAGTTCAGAACATTAAAAAATACCAAGTTTGAAGTTGTAAGAATACTTTTAGGAAAAGAACTTGATTATCAGTTTACCGATTTGCGCTCAAAAATTATTATTCCTTTGATTTTTGATAAAAAACTTATTGGCGGTATATGTTTCTATACGCGTCAGGATATGGATTATGCGTCTTTCAGATACTTTGATATTATGATAAGCGAACTGCTTGCAATATTTAAGATGAAATATCAATATACAGAAAAAGAGTTTATGTCTGTTCTAGACGGCCTAACAGGATTATATAACCGCAGACAGTTTGAAATCAGCTTGGAGCAGGAACATAACCGTACAAAACGCCATCCGTCAGATTTCAGCCTTGCAATACTTGATATTGACTTCTTTAAAAAAGTTAACGACACATATGGCCACCAGTATGGTGATTATGTTTTAAAAACAGTTGCGGATTTGATGAAATCAGCATTTAGAAAAACAGACCTCTTGTATAGATACGGCGGCGAAGAACTTGTTATGATTATGCCTGAGACGAACATTGAAGGTGCAATTATTCCGGTACAGAGATTACGAAGAATGGTTGAAGAGTACGATTTCGATTATAATAATGTTAAGGCAAAAGTAACCGTAAGTATTGGACTTACGATGAATTATCCGGAATTTAATACGCCGGCTGACATGTTAAAATCAGCTGATGATGCATTATATAGAGCAAAAGAGAGCGGAAGAAACAGAGTAGTATTATATGAGCAGCAATAATTTAATTGAACAAAAGAAAAATACGCACCTTTATTTTCAAATAGGTGATAATAAGTATGCGGTGAATTCCGATAACGTTCTTGAGATTATGAAACTGCCGGCTCTTGATTACCCGCAAAAATTGTCTAACAATATTGTAGGGCTTTTGAAATATAACAATTTTGTTATTAATATTCTTGATATAAGGTTTTATCTGAATACTGAAGTTCCGTCGTATACCGTGCATAATGAACTTATTATAGTAAAAACCGATGAGATTATTTTTGGAATTATTACTGACAAAGTTATAGGCATTCTGCCTTTTGACAGTGCACAGATGGATGCAATTCCTTTTGCCGATAACAAAATGATTATCGAGTCTTTGTATAAATATAAACATGAAACAATATTTATTATAAATATTTATGCGCTTGAAAACCTTTTAAAACAGCATGAAAACCATTGGGCAGAAGTGGATATTTTGTCGTTGTTTCCGCAGGACGAAGAATCTAAATCAATAATGGCAAAAAGAACGCTTGCTATTGCGGATAAATCGAGTTTGAAACTGGCATCCGGCGAGCTGCATGCTAAAAATAAATATATTTCATTTAATCTTAATGCCGATTCTTATTGTATAGCGCTTGATTATGTTAAAGAGGTTTTGAAAGATACATCTATAACAAATGTTCCCGGTATACCTGATTTTATAGAAGGGATTATGAACCTCAGAGGGGATTATATTACTGTTATAAACCTCAAAAAATTTCTTGGGCTTGAAGCTGCCGCGCAGCTTGATAAAAAACCGGTTATTATTATTAAGTGCAATGAACTCAAACTTGCGCTTTTAATCGATAAAATAAATGAGTTGTTTGAGTTCCAGGAAAGCGATTTGTTAGAAGCCGGCGAGGGATATTTTACAAATGAGTTTATATACAATGATACTCTCTATACCGTGCTGAATATAGATAAAATTACCTCTGATAAAAGAATAATTATTACAGATATGTAATGAAAACCTCGCAGGCTTTACCCGCTCTACGCAGCTTCAAACCTGTAATTTCACGCCCTGTCATTGCGAGAGCTAATCGCTCTCGCAATGACAGGGAGGAGAAAATTATTGTTTATATCCACCTCTTCACCCTTCACTAACCGAAACCTTCTTCGACTCTTACAAACCTCAAAACAAATTGCTATTGACATTACGATTACTAACGGTGTATATTTTACTTATGAGAAATTTTAACGTAAATAATACATCATCCTCCTCATCATCCAAGTTATCGCCGAGACTTAGATGAAATTTTGATGTGTTATTTTAACTAAAGGTTTTTAAAAAGTCTCGTTTATAAAAATAAACGAGGCTTTTTTGCAGGGAAGGAAGAATATTAATGAAAATTAACAAAACAGACATGACATTTCGCGGGCCGTTAGACGGAACATTAACCAGAGTTTTAAGAGTTTGTGACATGAACGAGATGGTTAACGCTGTCGGGCTTGATGTTGGTGCAATGGTTATTCCAAGAGCATATTATGACACAAAAGCAAGAAACGAATATGCGGGAGCCGAAACATTTTTTAGAGAAATAAGCGGAACTTTTATTAACTGTCTGTCTGCGGGACTTTTTGCACAAATGCTTTCTTCCGTCTTGGCAAAAAATACAATGAAAAATATTAAAATTAACCCTAACAGTTGGTACTCTAACGACTCTCTTGATACTTTAAAATCTGCCTGGAATGGCAATGTTAAGGGATATGTTGAAAATGTTTTTGCGAATCTTTCAGGAAGAGACGGACATAAGGTTAACGAGTTCTCTGAAATCGATTGGAACAAAGTTGAGTGGATTGACGAGGATAGATGGAAAAATCTAAGCTGGAAAGATAATAAATTTGACGGTATTCAAAATAAATTAAAAACAAAAGAAGGGTTTATTAATACATTAACAGAACTTATAGAAGATGAAAATCTCGATAATAAAGACAAAAAAAATGTTCTTTCTGTAATGGAAAAACGCCTTGCCAATGCGCTTGGTGCAGAACGTAATACAGAAATCAATATCGATGGAAACAAATATAGCGCTAAGTTGGAAAATATTTTGCGCGATACGCATGATATGGGTAAAGATATTCTTGGCAAAAATAATGCCGATGAAATTATTCATAAAATCAAAAAAGTTAATAAAACTAAAGCTTACGGAGCGATTGCATTATCAAGTATACTGGGGCTTACTAATCAATATATTAACCGAAAAATTACTGAAAAACGCACCGGTAAAAAAGGGTTTGTCGGTGATGTTGATTTTGTAACATCGGCCCATTGCGAAAAGAAAAAAGACAATACTCTCTGGCTCAAAAAAATCGGCGCTTCTGCTCTTATGGCCGGCATGGTATTTTCTGTTATGGGAGTAAAAAATCTGAAACAATTCGGCAAAAAGCTTGAATTTACCGGCCCGATTACGAGTGGAAATGCGATAAAAACAGTTTATGGGTT
Organism: Candidatus Gastranaerophilales bacterium; assembly: GCA_944322835.1. Classification (GTDB taxonomy): domain Bacteria; phylum Cyanobacteriota; class Vampirovibrionia; order Gastranaerophilales; family Gastranaerophilaceae; genus CAG-196. The sequence goes on from CALUQF010000045.1 coordinate 8,090, forward strand.
TAATATTATAGGCAGATTTTTGGCGGCAGATAATGGAACCGAGCTAAGAGAATCAATGACACGGGATTATTTAGGGTTCCTAAATTGGCTTGTATTTGGAGGTTTTGCAGCTAAAGGTGTTGCTAATCTTCTTGATAAAAAAGGAAAAGAGCTTTTCAATTATACAAAAGAAGGCAAGGGCCTGAAACACTGGCTAAATAATATGAACCTTAAAACGCATAACGAAATAGCGTCTAAAGGAAAAGAGTTTGCTAAAAAGAATATGTGGAAATTAAATCTGGCTCAAGCAGCCGGTATTGCATACTCCGCTATCACTCTAGGTATTCTTCTTCCGATGTTGAATGATAAAGTGACTGAAAGAGAGGCCAAACGAAAAAGGGGGTAAATGTATTTGGTTTAGGGGTTTATAAGTTTAGAGGTTTAGGGGAATTTTTTGTCGGACAGATATGCCTAATCTACTTATTTTTTCGTCATTCTGAGTGTGAAGACAGCTATTTTATGAACCCGAAGAATCTCTATAACTTCAATTAGCGGCTCTTTTTAAGTTTTATCTCATTTCTTTTTATCTTCATATACCTTTCACACTGCTTTACTCTGTCATAGCCAAGCATGATTCCGAGCATAAAATCCTGTTCTGCACTCAATTCATTTAACTTAGGGCTAAATGTCCTTACAACATCGACGCACTCTTTTGCACCAAAATAAACATTAATCTTATTAGGTTCAATATCATGTATAACGTAATCAATATTTTCATGCACAAGCCGTTTTTCAATGCTATTTTTATATTTTGCTTTTTCAGTTGTTAGAATAAGGTTTCTTATCCCCTTTTTAAATTCATATATATGGTGATGAAAAACCCTTAAATCTGATAGTTCCTCCGAAATTCGGGCAGGTCTCCCGCTGAATGACGGTGAATTTGTTTTATACGGTAAAATATTTATAATTTTCATTTGACCTCGGATTGAATTATGTTATTGTTGAAGTATTTGTTTGCAACGCTGATGATATCAGATGCAGTAACCTCATCTATCATTTTTGTGTAATTATTCAAGAAATCATATCCGAATCCGTATGCTTCAAACATACCTATATTTGAGGATTTTTCGGAATTTGTTTCCATCGCAATTACAAAGCTGCCTTTGAGTCTGTCTTTAGCGTCTTGTAGTTCGCTATCTGATACAAATTCCATTTTAAAACGGTTAATTTCTTTTAGAATTTTTTCTCTTGAATACTCTAATGTATCAGGATTTGTGCCTATGTAAGTCGTAAAAATTCCGCCCAGCATGAGAGGTGAATAGCTTGAGCCCAGCTGATAAGCAAGTCCGTCCTGTTCGCGAAGATTTCTAAATAGCCTTGAACTCATACCGGAGCCGAGCATTGTGTTAATTAATTTCAATGTTACAAAATCTTTTTTGTTCTGAACGCCCGATGTCTGCCAGCCTAAGAATAACCAGGCTGTCTGTAAATCTTTAATTGTTTCAGAGGCTTTTCTTGGCGAAGTTAATTTTGTTACGCTGTAATTAGAAAAATTAACTGCAGGAGCTTTTCTATCTTGTATAATTGAGCCAAAAGAGCTTATCATCTTTTCAGTATCTACGTTACCGTTGATTGATACTATAACATTTTTGGAATCTAAAATTTTATTATAGTATCTTAAAACATCTTCTCTCTGGATTGATGGAAGTGTTTTTTCAAGGATTTTATTAGAATGCGAATAGACACTGTTTTCAAACATTATTGTCTTATAGTTTTCTAGTGCAACATTCATCGGGATATCGCGCCCCTGCTTTATTCTTGATAAGATTTCAGAACGTTTTTTCTCAAGTTCGTAATCGTCAAATGATGCATTATTAATTATTTCATCTAAGATATCAAGAGTTTTATCTATTTGATTAGTTGTAGTCTGAACGCTTATTGTAAAAAAGTCCTCTCCGCAGCCAGGAGCGATTTGAATCCCGTTTTCATCTAGTATTTGGGCAAGCTCTTGAGCGGAATATTTCTTTGTGCCTTTAAGAAGTGTTGCGGCTGTTAAAGTTCCTTCTCCCGGAATCTTCTCCAAAAATTCTCCGCCTTTTGCAATAATAGTTATTGCAATAATATCATTGTTTTTGTTTTCGTTTATTAGAAGTGTAGAGCCGTTATCAACAGTATATTTTACGGTTCCGTTATGTTCTGATACTTTCTGGGCGGTATGCTTGATTTGAGCTTTGGTTTCAAGTTTTTCCATTGATTTTGGAAGTATTATTGAAACAGCCGATTTATTTACGCCAAGATACTTTTGCGCTGCCAATTTAACCTGATCTGCTGTAACCTTTTTTATATTTTCAACATAATTATCATATAGTTCTGAACTGTTTGTAAGCGCCATAATGTAGCCTAATTCTGAAGAAATATTAGAAGTAGATTCGCGCGAATAGTATGTATCCTGAATTATCATATTTTTTGCACGCTGAAGCTCTTCGTCTGTTATTCCGTATTTTTGGATATAGGCTATTTCTTCAAATATTGATTTTTCCAGTTTTTCTAAGCTTGACGGTGTAAAGTTTGCTGTAATATAAAAAATACCGTCATCTCTGTAGCTTCCGTTAGAAGCTGATATTGAGTAAGCAAGGCCTTTTTGTTCCTTGATATTGCGATATAGTTTAGAAGATTTTCCACCTCCGAGCACCTCAGATAAAACATCAAGCGCAAATGTGGCATTATCCGAAATATCAGCACCTCTAAATCCTATCATTAAATAGCCGGATTCTGTATCTGTATACTCAATTTTTCGTTTTTGGCTCTGCAGCTGGCCTTCTTTTCTGAAATTCTTTTTAACAGGTTTTCTGTACTCCTGATTAAAGCATTGCTGAATTTTAGCAATAGCCTTTTGCGTATCAACATCTCCCACAACAAGAGTTACCATATTAGATGGCGCATAGTATTGATTGAAATAGTCTAAAATCTCTTCGCGCCTTATGGTTCCTATAATATCAGCTGAACCTATAACTTTTCTTTTATACGGGTGAGTTGTGTACATCATATCGTTTAAGTTGTCGTAAACCTTTTTAGAAGGGGTATTACCGTCTTTTGCAATCTCCTCTAATACAACTTTGCGTTCTTTTTCTAATTCTTTTCTCGGAATCTGCGGGTTAAGAAGCATATCTGAATGTAATTCCATAGCAGTATCAAAATACCCGGAAGGAATTGTTATATAGTAATGCGTGAAATCCTTGCTGGTTGCAGCATTTACAACAGCGCCTTTTGATTCCAAAATTCTATCAAAATCCCCTGTCGGGTGAGCTTTTGTCCCCTTAAAGAACAGGTGCTCTAAAAAGTGTGCTACGCCGTTATTTTTGTCCGTTTCATTGATAGAGCCGGTTTTAATCCAGGTATCAATAGTTACCAGCGGATTATTTTTAATTTCATACACAACAACAGTCTGTCCGTTTGGAAGCTTTTGTACAGTGTAATCTCCCGCCCAAACAGCACAGCTAAATATTAACATTGCTAAAATAACTAATATTCTCTTCATAAATAAACCTCTTATTTTCCCCATATAGGAATATAATAATATATTCTTTTAATAATTTCTACTGCCAAATAAGATTTTTATTTAGAATAGCGTGTCGGTGTGTAAACGTATTTGTAAGTATTTTCTGATTTATATTGAACCGGAACTGTAAAATCTTTAGGATTAATCTCTTCCGGGCTGTTTTCTTCAATTTTCACCTCAAGTTTTGGCAAAGCCGGTATATTTATTTGTTCAATATTCTTTGGAATAGAACTCTGCTTTTCCTGCGTATTTTTTTTGATTGTAATTTGTGGAGAAGATAAAGATTGGGGAGCAGAATGTTCATTTTTATCTTTTTTGCTATCTTCTTTGAGTTTCAGATTATTGTTTTCATCTGTCAAAGGTTTCTTTTCTGTTTTAATTTCTTGTGAAAGCTGCTTTTCGCCGGTTTGATTGACTTTTTTTGTATTATAAAACAATAAAAAAGCCGATATTAAAGCAAGAATAGCTGCTAATATTACTGTTACCAAGATTTTCTTATTCATACTATATTATTTTATGCAATAATCTGTTGTTTTGCAATAAAATTGCAAAATAGGAGATAAATTCCGGATTGTACCAAATATATTGCCTGTCCTAATATTTATTGGTAAAATAGTTTTATTAAAATTTATGAATTTTCTAATAAAAAGGGTGAATATCTTGAACTTAAAAACAGAAATAACTAAAATCCATTATACAAAGGAACCCGTTGGTTTCCTGTTTGGGCTGCTTAAATTTTGCTCTATATTTTATGGGGCCGGAAGCGGGTTAAAGAATTTTTTAT
>CALUQF010000046.1 GCA_944322835.1 Candidatus Gastranaerophilales bacterium
GTTGCTGCCGGCCCTGCTTCTTATGGTATGACAGATACTATGGGAAGAATGCACGGTGATGCTCAGTTTGCAGGCTCTTCTTCTGTTCCTGCTCACGTTGAAATGATGGGCGTTATCGGTATGGGTAACAACCCGATGGTAGGTGCTACTGTTGCAGTTGCTGTTGCAGTTGAAAATGCTATGAAAGGTTAATTAATATAATAAAAAGAGGCGGCGGATTAAAAAATCCGCCGCCTCTTTTTTATAGAATTTTATGCGATTACAGAAAAGCCCTTATTTAACCCTTTTTCTTCGGCTTTTTGATTTGCTATAATATTTTTTAAAATATTATCCTTAAATTCATCAGCCCTTTTCATTTCTTTGTAATCAAAGCTTGAAGTTATATTGCCGGAATTAACAAATACGCGGCTATCTTTTTGTGCAATTTTAACATTCTTGCCAAACTGTTCAGCGATTGTATTTATTTCGCCATTAGCTCTATTAAGCATTGCTTCTACATAGCCGTCAACTTTACCTACGGTACTTACTCTGTTTAAAGAATTTACGTTCATATCATTTCTCCTTTTTAATCTAACAAAAAACCGTAAAATTTTTTTTTGCTAGTCCTTGTTAAATTCTTCAAAGGTATTTTTGATAACTTCATAGCCTTTAATAAGAGATTTGTAATCCACTTTTTCAGCGGCTGAATGCATATTATAAACATCTGCTAATCCCAAAAGTACCGGCATAAATGTTTCTCCATTTGCATTTTTATTATGGCAGTAAATATGAGTTTCTGCTCCTGCGTGGAAAGATGAAATATCATTTTTTATTCCGGCTCTTTCACAGGCCTTTGTATGAACTTTTTCTATTCTATCGTCTTTTGCTCTTTCAAACGGAAGAAGATGAACTTCAAATTCAATCTTAGCCTCTGCTAAATCTTTATATTTATCGTTAAATTTATCAACAATAGACTGCATAAGAGCTTTTAATTCGTTTTCCTTTTCTGCGCTTGCACTTCTTATTGAATAAGAAGCCATACCCAGAGTATTAATTATATTTGTAGAAGTCTTTTTCATAATCTCCCTTATGTAATCATTGGTTTTAATCCCTTTTTCTACAATAGACGCAACAGAATTCTGTATACCGCCGGCTACAATTGCACCAATATTGCAAGAAGTTATAACTCCAGTTTCATCTGTATAATAAGCGCCTTGAGGGAATTCTGCAATAAGTTCCGCAATAAGTTTTGCCGCATTAAGTCTTGTTTTATCGCCGATATCAATACCTGAATGTCCGCCCTTTAGAGCTTTTACAGTAATCTTCGCATTTGTATAACTTGCTCCTGAAATCTGCAACTGTCCTAATTTATCAGCATCACATACAAGAACATATTTTGACTTAATTTTACCAAACTCAACATGCTCAATTCCGCTCATGCCGGATTCTTCATCACGCGTAAACGTAATCTCAAGCCCGCCGCCTGCATTAACTATCCCTTCTTTTATATCTTTAGCCAATTTTAAAGCACAAGCCACACCCGCTTTATCATCAGCACCTAAAGTTCTTCCCTCTGCCTTTATAAAATCACCGTCCAAATAAATATTAACAGGGCTGTCATCTCCAACAACGTCCATATGTGAAGATAACATCAAAGGTTCTTTTGAACTATCAACTGCCGGAATATTTATATAAACATTACCATAATCATCTTTTCGTCCGTCTATTCCATTTGCCTTACAGAAATTAAGTATCCATTCTATTACCCTATCCTCTTTTAAAGATGGAGAAGGTATTGATACTAAATTACAAAAAATATCTAAAACCTCATTTTCTTTTCTTAACTCATCTAAACTCATACTTCCCCCTTCCTTATTTTATCGGTTTTTATTATCTTTTCAAGATTTCTACTATCAATCATAGTATAAAATAAAAAAATTACAAAAGAGCCTTATTAGCCCTAAATTTTCTCCATTTCACACCAACCAGACCATAGGTCTGTCATTGCCCTCACGGCTGTCCACACTACCGTCCAAAACAAATTTATAAACAGCAGAGCTTCTTTTGGAAGATTTTTGTAGAATTTTAACTTATCTATTCTTTTATGCTGCGGACAAAGAGCACAAACTTTTCTATAAATTTTATCTCCTAACAAGATTCTAACAATCTTTTTTTAACATATATAAATATGAAGAAGAACTGGCTGATAATAAGCGGAATAGCTGTTATTTTGTATTTCATATTTTTTTATAATCTTGGACTCCCCGCATTATTGGATTCTGATGAAACAAGATATGCGGATATGGCGCGGGCAATGTTGTATTCTAAAGATTTTATTACATTGCACCTTGATGGCAGAGTCTTTTGGGATAAACCGCCGTTATTTTTCTGGCTTTTATGCCTTTCATACAAATTATTGGGAATAAACGAGTTTGCCGTAAGAATACCTTCTGTGTTATGTGCATTGTCTGCTATTATTGCTTTGTTTTTTGCAGTAAGCAAGGCATATTCCAGAAAGCTTGGTTTTATAGCTGTATTAATTTTGGCATCAAGTGTAGAGTTTGTAATCTTTTCAAGAATTTCGATTCTTGATATGGTTTTGACTTCTAATATAACGCTCTCACTTTTATGCGGGCTTATGACATATTTTGTAAAAGAGGAAAATAAGAAATTTTTCTGGTTAGGTTTTTATCTGTTTTCCGCCTTTGGAGTTTTGGCAAAAGGGATTCCAGCCGTTGTTATACCTTTTGGTACAATGTTTTTTGTTGGTGTCTGGAAAAAGAATATTAAAGATTTTTTCAAGCCGGAATCTTTTGTTTTTGGGGCTATTTTATTCCTGATTATTGTTCTTCCTTGGCATGCGCTTATGTATAAAATACATGGAAGCGAGTTTATTAAAGAATATATTATAAAACATCATCTTATGCGTTTTGCAGGAAGCAGCGAAATCGGTCGAGAGCATTCTTTTATTTATTATATTCCGACATTTTTGATAGGTTTTCTCCCTTGGATTTTTTCGTTTTTGTTCGGGTTAAAAAAGCTTATAACAAAGAGAAACCCTGATTTTGTAACGATGAATTTAATAGGATTTGCTTTTACATTTATATTCTTTTCTATTGCAGGTACAAAATTGATAACATATATTCTGCCTCTCTACCCAATGGCGGCTGTTATATGTGCTTATATGTGGATAAATCCGGTATTTGAAAAAGAGGTAAAATATTCTATTCTTTTTACAAACTCTATTTTCATAATTTTTGCGATTCTTGTTAGCTTATCGGGGCTATATCTGCCGGATAATTTATACGGTATAATCCGTCCGGTACAAATACCTCTTATATTAGCGTTTACACTTTGTGCTATCTGGAGAAAAAAGAAAGAGCATTTGTTGCATATATTATTCTTATAGCTTTTTTATCCGGATTTATGCTTCCAAAATTTTTGAATATATGGTATAGCTTTGGTCAAAATGAGCTTATGTCATATGCAGAGTATGCAAGAGAAAATAATCTTCCTCTCGGGGCTTATAATCTTTGGGAAAGATTTTCGCTTCAGTATTACTACGGCGGGGATATCGAATATTTCCAGAAGGGACAAGCTTATGGCGCTAACTATGTATCGGCTGCAAAATTCAATAACACGTTTAATAATTATCCGGTAGTTACTCCAAACGCGTGTCTTTCTGAAATAGGAATCGGCTATAAGTTTATTAAAAAAGGAACAAGGTATAGTTTAATAGAAGAAGATTAAATTTTTTCTCCTAACAAAATCCTAACATTATTCTTTTAATATTAAAAATATGAAATAAAAACGGCTGTAGATAAGCCCAAATGCCGTAATCTTGTATTTTATTTTACCTTACAAAAAGATATACACAGTTTAAAATAGAGGAAGGTTATGAATAAATTAGAAATCGTAGTACCCTGCTATAATGAGGAAGATATTTTAGAATATACGATTAATGAGCTTCAGATAGTCTTAGATATTATGGTAGAAGATAGTTTAATATCAGAGTCAAGCGGAATATGTTTTGTAAATGATGGAAGCACTGATAATACACAGAAAATTATTGACGATGCCTGCAAGATAGATGACAGGTTTTCTTGTGTGAAGCTTGCAGGAAATTACGGCCACCAAAAAGCGCTTCTTGCAGGTATGTACAGTGTTGATGCAGATATGGTTGTTACAATTGATGCTGATTTGCAGGACGATCCGAATGCGATTATTGAAATGGTTAAAAAGTATAGAGAAGGTTATGAGGTTGTATATGGGGTCAGAGAAAATCGCAATTCTGATACATTTTTCAAGAAATATACTGCGCTTGGGTTTTATAAAATAATGCAAATGCTTGGAATAAAGATTGTATATAATCATGCTGATTTTAGGCTGATGAGTAAGAATGCGATTGAAAGACTAAAAGAGTATAATGAAAAATCCGTGTTTCTCCGCGCACTCATACCTCTTTTGGGGCTGAATTCCTGCAATGTTTATTATGACCGTTTTGAAAGACTTGCCGGAGAGTCAAAGTATCCTTTCTTAAAAATGCTTTCTTTTGCATGGTGCGGATTTGTCGGGTTTTCAAATTTTCCGTTGAGGATTATAACTGTGGCCGGAGGAGTCTTATTCTCTTTGAGTATAATTTCATTAATAAGTTTTTTAGCTCTATATTTTTCAGACCATTATGTAAGTAAATATATATTTATGATACTGGCGTTTGCACTGTTTAGCGGGACTATTCTGCTTGCTCTTGGTATAATAGGTGAGTATATAGATAAAATTTTTACGGAAGTAAAAGCAAGGCCCAGATATCAGATTGAAAAAATGATTAACGTATGAATGAGAAAATTTTAATAGTAGATAATGAAAAAGATATTTGCGATTTAATTGAATTAAATTTATTATCAAACGGATTTAAAGATATTAAAACTGTTCATGACGGCAAATCTGCTCTGGAGGCTGTAAAAGAATGGTTTCCGGATTTAATATTACTGGATTTAATGCTTCCTGAAATTGATGGGATTCAGGTATGCAGGTTATTAAAAGCTAATGAGGAGCTAAAGAATATTCCGATAATTATGCTTACAGCAAAGAGTGGTGAGTATGATATTGTAAACGGACTTGAATGCGGTGCTGATGATTATATAACCAAACCTTTCAGCAATAAGATCCTGATAGCAAGGATAAGGGCTCAGCTTAGAAAAACTAACAGAGGAAAAACAATTGTTTATAAGGATCTGCTAATCAATACTGTTACTCATACAGCGAAACTTAATAATAAAATTCTTGAACTTACGTACAGCGAATTTGAGATATTATCTTCTTTTGCAAGCTATCCGGAGCGGGTTTACACACGATCTGAATTAATATCTATGCTTCGCGGAGATGACGGGTATGATATTACGGAAAGGGCAATTGATGTGCAGATTGTAAATATAAGAAGAAAGCTCGGTGATTTTGGGTCGGAATATATAAAAACTGTACGGGGAATTGGGTATAAATTAGGCGGTGATGAATGAAAAAAACGCGATAGAGTATTAATCTTAAGTGTATTTTTAACGGCATTGATTATTACAGCTCTTACAATCCTTGCAAAATTTCAGCTTGAACAATTTAAGAGTGCCTATTTTGAAGAAGAAAAAGAAGAAATTGCGGTTCTTGCAAAACAAGTAAGCTGGGCTGTAAAACCTGCTTTGGCTGATAAGAATTACAAAGAACTGCAAGAATTCTGTTCTTTATTTAAAGACAGCGATACAAGTATTGTGGTAAAAAAAGATGATAAAGTTATTGCAGATTCATCATTAGAAGATCAATATGTCATTGAAGTTGAGCCGGAAGATAATACTTTTATAATTTCTCAGACCGTCTATCATTCTGTACCTATAAAAATTGGAGATGATACCTATACTCTTACTATTTCAACAACGGTTCAGGATATAAGCAAAACAATTGCAAAGGCAAAAAAAATAATTATATGGAGTATAATAATCGGAATTTTTGTCGTTATTATTCTGGCATTATACGTCTATAATATGTACAAATCTTTTAACGGGCTTCAAAATAGTGCTGTAAAAATTTCCGAGGGAGATTTTGATACAGAAATATTTATTCCTCGCGAAGGGATTTTGTACGAGCTGGCTTGTGCCGTAAAAAAAATGTCTAAACGCTTAAAATCCCAAATAATTGAATTAAGAAAACTCGAAAGTTTCAGGAGTGATTTTATAGCAAGCATTTCTCATGAGATAAAAACTCCGCTTACAGGAATACTTTCGGCTGTTGAAATCTTGGAAGAGCAGGTAAAGGAAGATGATCCTGTAGTATCAAAGTGCCTCACAATATTAAATAAGCAGTCACAGAGATTGAACTCTCTTGTGCAAGATGTATTAAGACTTTCTGAAATAGAAAAAAGAAAACTTGCGGAAGAGAAGGATTTCAAACGATTTAATCTGGCAAATACAATCAGAAACAGTATCATGCTCTGTACTGTATCGGATATAAAGGTAAATACTAAACTGGAAGATATCGAGATATATGGTGATAATGCTTTAATTGAACGGGCATTGATTAACCTGATTATGAATGCGGTAAAATACAGTAAATCCGATAAAATTGATATTACACTTACACAAAAGGAAAATAATGCAGAGATAAGAATAAGAGATTATGGTGTCGGAATTCCGTCAGAGCATCTTCCACGGATTTTTGAACATTTTTATCGGGTGGATAAGGCAAGAAGCCGCGAGATGGGAGGAACCGGTCTAGGACTTGCAATAGTAAAAAATGTTATAAACCTGCATAACGGTAATATAGAAGTTTTTTCCGGCAACGGCTGTGAATTTGTTATTACGATACCTTTATTTTAGACAAATCTGCAGACTTTTTGTAACGATTTGTAAAAAAGAGGGTGAAAAAAGTCAATTATTCATTAAAAAAATACTTTACATGACTATACATAGTTAGTGTGAAGTTGAAGAAAAGAATGAACCCGATATATAATACCCCGATACTTAATAATATTAGATTTCCCCGAATTCAATTTCGGTCTTATCCGGCTGAATTTAAAGAAACATTTGAACCAATTAAAGATTCATTTAGTACAAATCCGCTATATGAAAATTATTGGGATAAGAATTCTATATTAAAATCTGCCAAATCAAATCCTGAGATTATGCGTATACTTAAGGAAAATAAGATACCATTGAAGATTAATCTGGAAGAACTTGATAAGTTAAAGCGCGGTCACTTAATGGATACGCGTATAACAGCAGCTAAGATTTATTCAGCTCTTCCCCGTGAGTTAAAGGCAGGGATTAATTCTCAGGATATCCAGCAGGCTGCAATGCTTCATGATTACGGAAAAATTTTAATTCCAGACAATGTTCTTAATAAAAACGGTAAACTAACAGAAGATGAAAGGAAGATTATGTCCTTACACTCGGAACTTGGCTATGAGTTATTAAAACAACAGGGAGTTAATAAAAATGTACTCAACCTTGTAAAATACCATCACCAAACACCGGACGGCAACGGCTATCCTGCTATAACAGATGATTTTACATCTGACATTTCTGCTCAAATTATTACAGCAGCCGATAAATACTCGGCTCTTAGAGAAAAAAGAAGCTACAAAGATGCAATGACACGCAATGAAGCTTTAAAAGTTCTGCAAGAGGATGTTAAAAACGGACTCATATCTGAAGAAGTGTATAACGCTTTAGAAAAAGCTGTTTAGAATACGAAAAATGCATATATGATTTAAGTCGTGTTGAACAAAAATTGTTCAACACGACTTAGAATTATTTATCAAAAATAAATGTAAATGTTGTTTCAATATAGCCGGTTATATTACCATCATTATCACGCTCCGGGTCCATAAATGTTATCGGAAGGCTGTTGGTTACAGCATCCGTTGCTTCTGCCATAAGATTATTCAACTTCCATTCTTGTTCCCAGAGATCATCCATCTGATTTTCATAATCAACCCAGGAATCAAATCCGTCATCCCAGTTTATATTACCATTGACATACGCATTGGCAATTGATTGCTGCAAATACCCTCCAATTTCTTCCATAGGTTGCGGAAAGCAAATGTCATAAGACCAATTTGCATGCGTACTGTCTTTTGTATATTTTCTTATCTCTATATTGCCGTTTAAAACTCCCAGCATCAAAGTTTTCATCTCATTATCATCTAGTGTATTTTTGCCAGCAAGATTAAACATGCTTATCATAAGGTCTACCCGGCTGTCAGCTTCACCCTCCGGATGGAATTTCTTTCTAAAGATTTCTTTCCACTCTGAAGATGTATATCCGCCATATGTTGGCTGTTTAACTTCCAATACATCCATTGTAGCCACAATATTACCATACTGGTCATGAGTATAAGTAATATTCCATCCGCCTCCGCCTGAACCGGAATGGGTCGGCGGCAAATCAATAATACCATCTGCCCATTTTTCTAACTCTTCAAAAACTGATCTTGCCGGAGGTAGATGGTCTTCAGGGGTACTGTTATCAGTAGGCGTGACACCTCCGCCACCTGTAGGAGAGCCATTGCCAGCGTTTGTGTCTGTTGTTGTATTTGTGTCACCATCGACCTGTGTTTTATTAGGAGTTTGATCGCCGGTCTCTGTACTCGGGGTTTCTTTGGTACCTTTTATGATAGAACAATTAGAACTCAATCGAGAATATATGAATGACGCAAGATTTAGAGCATGCCCTTTTAAATTATTATGAACCCAAGAGCTTATAGTCTGTCTTATAAAATCTTTAACACCAAAGAATTTTGCAACACCAGATCCGCCAAGACATGCAAAAACAATATCAACTGCACAATCAACCATATCTTTTAGTATATTTTCTGCTATAGCTTCAGCTTTTACATTTTCATCTCTATTTATCGCTTCACAAGCATGTGCAACTATTTTGGACATACCTGAAATAAGTGCAGCACCAACCTTAACTCCAGGACCAAGAGGAAGGCACTGTACCAGTTCATTAGCCTTATCTATAATGGAAGCTACTGACATGAATTCATTATTGAGTGCTCGTTTAAAACTATCTGAACACGAAAACCCAAAATTTATATTTGAACCACGTTTATTTACATTGGCTGCAGTTAAAGGTACATCACTAAATAAATTTGTAAAATTGTTTCTATTGCTAAAATTAACATTACCCTGATTTTCTTTTTCTATTATCAAATCTCTAAAGCTCTTATTTATATTGCTTTCCAGGAATGATGTTACTTCATCATCGGTTTCCGCACCTGAACATTCTTTGATAAAGCTGTTATATAATTGTGCAGCTACCTGCATTTCTGATATTCCATATTCAGAACTACCTAAAGATTTTAAGAATATGCTTGAAAAGTTTTCAAACGATGCAATATCATTAGATTCTGACAAATTAGTAAATAAAGAGTCTATAAAAGCATTTAATTTATTTTCATCATTATATAAATCTTGAATTGTCGAGGAAGCAGAGAATATTTTAGAAATCTCTGCCTGGCATTCATTCATTGTTTTCAAGTATGCTAAAGGAAGCATTTGTTCTTCTGTAGCAGAGTCTCTGTTATTTTGAATGAATTCTCCGAGTTTTCCTAATGGATCATTTTGGTCAATTCCATATTTAGCAAAATATTGTTCTAACAATTCAAAATCTTCTAATTTATTATTATAAAAACAGTTTTGAATGGTTGCGAACAATGATGTATTCATAACTTCTTCATAAGTTAAGTCTGAATAATTTTCTAATATATCAGCAACTTTGATAGTTATTTTTAATAAATCTTTATAATCTTCTTTGTTTTCAACATTATTTATGTCAATATTATTATTCAATGAATATTCTATGCCAATTTCTAATGCATGTATAAACTCCTGGCTATTTTCAACTGTGTAAGGTTTTGTTGATTGGTCTATAATTTCTGTACTTGTTTCAAATAATAGCAATGCAGACTCTTTATCCAGCGAAGCATTTGTATCCATCATTTCAAACACCGTTTCCATAGTTTGGAATAGGCATTGGATTGATTCTGTTGAATAATAACCCTGTTCGTTAGCGGTTTCTTGAAGCCTTTCAAGGTTTGAATCAATAAATTTTTCTAAAAATTCATCTGAAAACTTGCAGGAGTATTTATTTAATAATGAATCCAGGAATTCTGTTCTCTCACCTGTTTCTGAGAAGAAACTTTCGCGAATATCATTAACTGTCAAACTCTCACCGACACTGCAAAGGAAGAATTCCTGAATTCCCGGGTGATTCAAAACTTCATCTGTTATTTCACCATTTGCAATACATTCTTTAACCTGTTGGAGGAATTCTTTTTGAGTATCTGTTAAAAATAATCTTTCAGCATTTTCAAGTGTTAAGTTAATTAACTTTTCATCAGGATCATATATTGTTTCTACAATCTCTGTATAAATTTCTTTTACGCCTTCCGGAGATTCACACTGCCAAAGAAAAGCTGTATCCTCTATATTTTTATTTTCTCTTATCGATTCAAGAGAATTTTCTAAGTCTTTAATTTCCGACTCATCCAAACCTAGTTCTGTAGAATACATTATCGCAATATTTATACACATCATTGCCAAATCCGGCTTGTTAATTATATTATCTGCATTAATTTGCTCATATATTAGCGAGAAACTGTTTGGATCTAAGGTGTAGATATTTAGGTTACAAGAACCAACTATTCCTAATTCATATATCAATTTATTACTAATAACTTCAGCACAGTTATTAAATTTTTCTCTTACATCATAGTAATCTTCATCAGAACAAGTAATAGTTAAACATTGCAATTGACCATATAGTTCATATAACTCTTGGAATAAAACTTCCGGAACTCCTTGTGTATATTTGTTTTTCATTTCTTCATATTTTTTAATGATATCTGCATCACTAATATTATTATGATATTTTCTGTAACGTTGAATAAATACTTCTTCTGAGCCAAGTCCGGCAAGCATAGTATATGCAGTAGAAATACTATTCAACTGTTCAAGCAGTTTCTTAGATTCACTATTATTAAAAATTTCATCAGAATTTTCAGAACTTATTTTTTCATATATAACATTTCCCTCTGTATCAACGCCGATTTGTTTAAAATATAAATCTCTCTGTTCATCTGAAATTCCGTATGCTTTAAGAGTCTCAGCTTTAAATGTGTTTACATTATCAACTGTATCTACTTTAGTACTTCTTATTGCATCTTGTTGAAACTCTTCAAAAGACTTGTTGTTTCTAAGTCTGTATATTGTTGTCTTATTGTCAACAGAAGCAGCTGCTACAAAATAGTTGTTAATTAATATCTCATCAGCTCCCGGTGTAGCCAGTAATTCATCTTTAGTGTATGTAGCCTGAACAATATCATCATTTGCCAATTTTGCTGCTTCCATATTACAATTCAGGGTATATTGTTTACCATCGTAGGTAAAGGAATAGGTTATAAATCGTCCAATCTTTCTTTCAAGAGTTTCTACTCCAATTGCATTTAAAACATCCCAGATTTGTCCATTATTCATATTTCCTGAAGTGTAATCCTTAATAAGTTTGTCCAGAGCCTCAGCGCGCAGTTTTTCCGCTTCTTCGCCTGTAGCCAGTCCGATTTCTTCAGCATATTTATCAAAATTTGTTGCAAGAAGTGTTTCTCCAGATTCCAGCTTCTGTAGATCTACAGCCCTTTCTCCTTCCTTATTTTTATTTTCTAAAAAATTATCCAGTATCAAGTCTTGTTTATACTGCTCAAAAAGAGCGCTCATCAACTGCTGCGGTGTTTTATATCCGCTATCCGGTTTGATTGTATACATAGTTTTGCCATTAGAATCTTCATATATCAAATTGAAGTATTGATTAATCAAAGAATCACTAAGATTTATGGTGCCGTTATTTTGCAAGTCGGTTTTTGCATATATTTTTGCAGAAGAGGTATTATTATCAGATTG
The DNA here is from genome assembly GCA_944322835.1 of Candidatus Gastranaerophilales bacterium. Taxonomy (GTDB): domain Bacteria; phylum Cyanobacteriota; class Vampirovibrionia; order Gastranaerophilales; family Gastranaerophilaceae; genus CAG-196. Next base: position 11,925 of record CALUQF010000046.1, read on the forward strand.
TCTGTTATATATACGGTAGGATGTTCCGTTATACGTAAACCTTAAAGTAGAGCTTCTGGACATTATACTGGAAGATTTTATGCCTACTCCGGGCAAGCGTTTTAATGTTTGCGTAGCTGTGTGTGCACTTATTTTTCCGTTAATAAATTGTTCTATAACCTCGTTAATCTTTTCTTGTATTGTCGGCTTGGCCGGACTATTTGCGCTTTCCGTACCTCTGACACATTGTGATGCAACAGCACTGCCGATAATATTAGTACTTCCGACAGAAGTTTGGCTAATATAATCTATGGAGCCTAAATTGCCAAGAGAACCGCATAATGTAGCTGATGAAGCTGAGCCTGTGCGATTAAAATCTGTGTAGAAATATTGGGAATTAGTATTGTAATGAATGATTGACAATGTTAAAGCCCCTTTCTATAGGGAATTTATTTATTTTGTTAATAAATGATTTAAATTCT
>CALUQF010000047.1 GCA_944322835.1 Candidatus Gastranaerophilales bacterium
AATCGGTGCAACTTTTAATGCGCCAATCGCCGGAACGCTGTTTGTTCTGGAAGAATTAATACATAAATTTACTCCGTCACTTCTTTTTCCTGTTTTAGTCGCGACAGTTTGTGCTTCAACTCTTGCAAGACATTTTCTTGGGGTTAATCCTGCATTTAATATCACACTTCCCGCAATTAATACAACACCCTCTGTCATTTTGATTTGTATAATTTTAGGGCTGCTTTCCGGAATTTTAGGAGTATGGTTTGCAAAAACAATTTTTATATTTAATAAATTTTATTCTAAAATTCATATTCCTAATTATGCTAAACCGGCTTTGGCCGGACTTGTTACAGGATGTGTCGGAATTGCCATCCCGTATATTTTATCTTCCGGCAACAGTGCAGTTGGATTTCTTTTGGAAAACAAATTTACTTTATTAATAGCTGTAATTATTTTTATTTTGAAATTTTTTATTACACCTATATGTTTTTCATCCGGTGCTGCAGGAGGTATTTTTCTACCCATGTTGATGCTTGGTTCGTTTTTGGGCTATATCATAGGTTTTATCTCAAATCATTTTGGGTTGGACGTTAATCTTTTGGCTATTTCATCTCTTGGCATGGCTGGTTTTTTATCCTCAACTGCCAGAACCCCGATTACTGCAGTTGTAATGGTTTTTGAGATGACCGGCGGATATGAATGTATTTTACCGCTTATGCTTGTTTCCGCAATCGCAGATTTAACGGCGGAAAAACTTCAACATAAACCGATTTATGCACAGCTTGTTGTTAATCAATATAGAAATGCCGGCGGAAGTCTTGCAAAAAATGTTTATGCGGGAGATATTATGACAAAGGAGGTTATGCAGTTCAATGACCGGACTCCGATTAGTGAAATCGCAGAAATGATGGAACAGCAGCATCATCATGCTTATCCTGTTGTTGATAAAAAAGGACGTCTTGAGGGTATTATTACAAAATCTGATATTGAAGATGCTTTTGGAGCCTTTGGACGGGAAAAAACCATTTATGCTGGACAGATTCTTGATACAAATCCTGTTATGGTAAGACCGGATGAAGATTTGTATACTGCATATTACAGATTGCACGAAAATACAACGGAATGGGCCTTTGTTACAGATGAGGACAGAAGAATTTTAGGAATTTTAACAAGAAAAGATATTCTAAAATAATTTTATTATTTTATTCAAACATCTTTTCGACGTCTTCCGGCGCAAGCTGGATTTCTCCGACTTTTTTCTTATCTGTAGGAATAATAAATGTTATCTTATCAGACCCGGCTTTTTTATCTTTTTTCATAATCCCAACTAATTTTTCTACGGGATATTTGGCCTCAAGCGGTTCAAACCCGTATTTTTCCAAAAGCTCCATTGAAAGCCGGTAATAAGAATATGTTATGTATTGTTTTTCATAAGCCCATTGAATGATGAAAAACATTCCATACACAACAGCCTCACCGTGGGTGTATTTTTTGTATTTTGTAATTGTCTCGAGAGCATGCGCAAGAGTATGGCCGAAATTAAGTATTTTTCTTAAACCGCCCTCTTTTTCGTCCTGGTTTACCACCGCTATTTTCAGATTAAGACAGTATTCTATCATTCTTATTATTGTAATAGGTTCTTTTTCCAAAATCTTATCGCACCCTAAAGTCAAGAATTCAAACAGATAAAGCGGATTAGGATACTTGCAGCTATCTTCTATAAAAGCGTATTTTAAAACTTCGCCGAGCCCTGACATATACTGCCTGTCGTCTAATGTTTCAAGAAAATTTATATTAATAAATACGGCTTTTGGCTGATAAAAAGAGCCGATAATATTCTTAGCTTCTTTTAAATCTATAGCGGTTTTTCCGCCGACAGAAGAATCGACTGCCGATAAAAGTGTTGTCGGAACCTGAATAAAATCTATTCCTCTCATATAAGTTGAAGCGGCAAAACCTGCCAAATCACCAACAACACCGCCTCCGACCGCAATTATAACATCTTTTCTCGTAAGTCCGCGCTGAATTGCGCATTCCATAATCTTTAGGTAATTTTTAATATTTTTTTCGCGTTCACCGTCTTTTAGGATAAAAATCTCATCATCATCAAAATCCAAATCGTCTATATACAGGTCATAGACTTTTTTTGAAATCACAACAAGCCGTCTCTGCCCTTTAGTAATCTCACCGAGAGCCTGATTTAATTTCTCAAAACCGTCATCTGAGATTTCTATATTATATTTTTTTTCATCACCTATTTTAACTTTTAGAACCTGTTTCATCTAAAATAAACCTTATGATTTCATCTTCTTTTAATTCATCAGTATCAATTGTATAATGAGCTTTCTTATAGTTATCTTCTCTTTTTTTAAGCATCTCTTCAAGGATTTGTCTCGGGTTTTCTTTTGCAAGCAAAGGTCTTGTCGTATCTTCGGCTATTCGGCTATAAAGCGTATCAACGTTTGTCTTAAGATAGAATACTTTCCCAAAATTCAGCAACACAGCCCTATTATCCGGATTTTGAAACGCGCCGCCGCCTGTTGATATTATTTTATTTTCACCTTTACAAATCATTTTTATTGTATCATATTCCAATTTTCTAAAGTAATCTTCCGAAAACTTTTCGAATATTTTAGAAATTGCCATGCCTTCAGTTCGTTCTATGAGACTATCGACATCTATATGGATATAATTATCTAAAACTTCTGCGAGCCTTGCTCCGATAGTTGTTTTTCCGCAAGCCGGCATGCCGACAAGGATTATGTTATGCGCCATAATGCTCCTTCATCTCGACAAAATTATCTCCGCCGATTTTAGTAAGGAGCTCATCTGCAAGAATTATTGCAACCCGAGCTTCTGCAACTACAGCACAAGCAGGAACCGCACAGGTATCAGAGCGTTCAAAATGCGCGCTTGCAGGTTTCATGTCTTTTAAATCAACAGTTGCAAGAGCTTTTCTCATAGTAGGAATAGCCTTCATTGTACCTTTAATGATAAGCGCCTCGCCGTTAGTCATTCCGCCTTCAAGCCCTCCGGCATTGTTAGTTTGGCGGTAAATAGTTTTATTTTTAACAAAAACCTCATCATGCATCTGCGAGCCTCTTAAAGAAGCCGCCTCTACTCCGGCTCCGATTTCGACTGCTTTCACAGCAGGAATACTCATAACCGCCTGCGCAAGGCGCCCGTCAAGTGCTCTATCCCAATGCACATATGAGCCTAAGCCTACCGGAAGGTTTCCGAATATTACCTCAAACTTTCCGCCCAGCGTATCACCGGCTTGGATTGCCTCATCTATCGCATTTCGCATTCTATCAGCAGTTAAATCATCGGCACATCTTACATCAGACTTTTCAGCCTTTTCTTTAATCAAGGTATAAGTCTTTGGATAAAAATCCAGCTTTACATTTCCTATCTGAATAACGTGAGAGAATCCCATTATGCCAAACTCTTTCAAAATCTGTTTTGCAACAGAACCCACAGCAACTTCGATTGCGGTTTTTCTGGCGCTTGAGCGCTCAAGCACATCTCTCAAATCAGTGAAATTATACTTTACATAACCCGCATAATCGGCATGCCCGGGGCGGATTTTCGTAAACGCCTTCTCTTCGATTTTCTTAATCGTCTCCTCAGCTGGATATTCTTGATATTCAGTATTCATGACATCCTGCCAGTTTTCAAAATCCTTATTTTTTATCTCAAGGCAAATCGGTGCACCGGTCGTTTTACCGAACCTTACCCCGGATTTGATTTCAACAGTGTCTTTTTCAATATTCATTCTTCCGCCGCGTCCGTAGCCAACTTGACGGCGTGCTAGATCTTCATTTATTACAGAAGCCTTTATTCTTATTCCGGCAGGAATTCCTTCTATTATTGCATTTAAGCATTTTCCGTGGCTTTCGCCTGATGTTAAAAATCTGAATCTGTTCATGCCAATATTATATAATAAAAAAAGCACCCTGTTCAAAGTGCTTTTTTCAAAATTACAAATCAGACCAGCTCGGATATTGCTTGATATCATGATGATATCTCTGTTCGCTGTCCTGCGAAGGATCAATATATGAATAGCAGTTCTTTAAAAACCTTACAAACTTGTTATTGCTTTGTTCATACAAAGGTTCACAAGGTTTGCCTGCTGTACGATTTTTCTGGATTAACACTTCTTCTGCTGCAGCTTCAGAATATCCGCCATTAATCATATACTCCGGGTCAGTTAATTGCTGCGGAGTAACATCTGCCCGTGCACTTATGCACAGTACTGAAAATAAAGCCAAAACTAATAATAAATTTCTTCTCATAACACCCATTCTTATTTAACTGAACTATATGATTCCATTATAATCTTTTCTAAAGAATTAATCAAGTCATTTTCAGGAACCCTTGCAATTATTTCACCTTTTTTAAAAATATACCCTTCCTTAATTGCTCCCGCGATTCCGAAATCAGCGTGCCTGGCTTCTCCGGGCCCGTTAACCGGACAGCCCATAACAGCTATTGTAATCGGAAGATTTAAATCTTTAAAACGCTCCTCTACTTTTTTTGCTAACGAGATTAAATCAATCTGAGTTCTTCCGCAAGTCGGGCAAGAAATAAAATTAACGCCTTTTTGTCTCAAATTCAGGGCTTTTAATATTCCGAAGCCGGCATGAACCTCTTCTATAGGGTTTTCTGTAAGCGAAACCCTTATAGTATCCCCAATACCCTCGCTAAGCAGTGTTCCTAAACCTATAGAAGATTTAATCAATCCTGATTTCAATGTTCCGGCCTCTGTTACGCCAAGGTGAAGAGGATAGTCAACCTTCTCTGCAATTAGTCTGTAGGCTTCAATCGTTGTCGGAACATCAGAAGATTTGAGAGATATTTTAGTATCATAAAAATTTAAATCCTCTAAAATTTCTACATGCCTTAAGGCGCTTTTGACCATCTTTTCCGCAAGCGGAATATCCATCTGTGCAAACTCTTTTTCTAAAGAGCCGCCGTTTATCCCGATTCTTATCGGAACATTATGACTCTTAGCGGCTTCTACGACTTTAATTGTGTGCTCTTTTTTGCCTATATTTCCGGGATTTATCCTTAAGGCATGAATCCCGTTTTCGATACAGGTAAGAGCAAGACGGTAGTCGAAATGAATATCGGCAACTAAAGGTACGGGAGATTTTTTTACAATATCCTTAATAGCAGCGGCCGCATCTTTATTTAATACCGCAAGCCTTACAATTTCGCACCCGGCTGCTGCAAGCTCGCTAATCTGGTCTAAAGTCGCATTAACATCACGCGTATCGGTATTGCACATTGACTGTACCGAAATCGGAGCGTCTCCTCCGATTTTTACGTTTCCTATAGAAATTTGTTTTGATTTTCGTCTGTTTTGCATAGATTAATTGTAGCACGAAGAACTTAAATTGCCATCGTTGTAATATCTGTATAAGCTGAGACAAGCCTGTTTCTTACCTGAATTGCCATTTGCATACTTAAAGAGGCTTTTTCTGCTGCTATCATTGCATCATGGATATTTGTTGAACCGCCCATTGCAATATCTTCCTGCATTTTATCCGCCTCAATTCTGTGTTTATTAACCGAATTTAAGCTCTCTGAAAATGCATTTCCCATTTGCGTTGCAAAATTTCCCAATCCTGTCGGATCGTGTTTGTCTTTTACAGGATAATTTCTTGAAGCTTTCTCAAGTTCTTCGTCAAAAGCTGTTTTATCAATTTCAAAAGAAGCATTACCTTGCAAAAACTTATTGTAATCTCCTATTGCATTTAAGTTCCCGTAGTTCGTACTAAATTCGCTTATCCCGACTGAAAAATCCATACTCTATACTCCCTCTTAAATATTCATTGCGCTTTGCATCATTGTCTTAACGTTTTCTGCAACAGTAGCGTTAGCTTCGTAAGCGCGCGAAGCTGAAATCATACCTACCATTTCTTCAACAAGATTAATATTCGGCAAATCTACATACCCTTCTTCGTCAGCATCTGGATGTGAAGGGTCATAAACCGTTTTAACCCCGTTTTCTGCCTCATAAATCTCATCAACCTGAACCCCGCCGGTCAACATACCCTCATTTAATGCAATATTAGCATTAATAAGCATATTCCCGGTTCTCGGGTCAAACTCGGCATCCGGACTATTAGAAGAAAAATTTGAATACCCGCGGTTCAGCGTATCCTCATATATTGTCCTAAAAGCCACGTCTTTTTTTACATAAACTCCCTTTGAACCGTCCGGCTGGCGGGTTGTGTTTATATTCGCAATATTACTGGATATTGTATCCATTTTTATTCTCTGAGCTGTCATGCCAGAGCCTGCTATATCGAAGATGTTGAAACTCATTTTTACCTCCCTGGTGCAGGTGAAGGGTGAGGAGTGAAGAGTGAAGGAAACATTTTATAATAGTTATTTATTGCTCTTCACGTATCACGCTACTGCCCCCTTATCGCTTCTGAAATATGCGTAAACTGTCTCTGTTCAAGATTTGATAAAACAAGAAACTTTGTACCTGTTTTAGATAAATCCATCATTTCCCGCTCAAGTTCGACATTATTTCCGGTAGAATCCGTACCATTATAAATATCCGTCACAACTTGCGGCCTGAATTGATCATAAGTATTGGATTGCAAATAGGCTTTTTCCTGCAAAGTCGGAGTTCTGTACGTATGAATTTCACCGGTAAAAACATCTACCATCGGCGGCTTGTATTCTATACTATTTTGTCCCTTGATATAATCTTTAAGGTCCTCTTTTTCAATAATTTCAGCAAGCTGGCTTTCAAATGCAACCTCTTTCCTCTGAAACCCCGGAGTCATTACGTTTGCAATATTAGATGCGACAGCGTGCTGCCTGTCCATAAGCCCGTCCATACCGAGTTTTGTTATTTCGATTGTTCTGTTTGAAATCAAATCCATAACTTATACCAATCCTATTTTTATTACAAATTCTGTGTAATCCGCTCCGGTATGCTCAAGAGTAATCTGTCCGAGCTGTTCTTCCAGTGATTTTTTGCATATACTCAAGCCCATACCGCTTCCGCCCGATTTTGTAGTAAACCCTTCCTCAAAAACCTTATCCGGATTTGTAATCTCTCCCGCGTTATTTAATACATGTATTACTGCAAAATCGCCTGAAATCTCTGTTTGAATTTTTACATACTTACCATTTTTAAGAGCATTCTCTTCTTCTATACCAAATGCCTCTACTGCATTCTTAACTAAATTTATCAACACTGCCGTAAATTTGTTTTCATCAGCTAGTATTGTTGTGTCGATTGAGTTTTCTACAATGTAATCAATATTTTTACATTCAAAATATACTTTTGTCAAATCCTCTGCCGTATTAATAATATCTTTTAAACTCAATGGCCTTAAATCGTTCGTATCACCGGATTTTAACCCCACAAGACAATTGTTTGCCATCTTAACCGCACGGCTCATGCAATCCAGAGCATTTGAAATTGTGGCTTCTTCAATATTGTTTTTCTTGCAGTATCTGCGGATAACCTCTGTGTACAAATCACAAATAGAGAGTTGATTTTTTATCTCATGTGCAATCGCTCTTGTATTGCTATCGTATTTTACAGGTACAACAGTCTGCTCTTCAGCGTATCCGAGAACTGCATCTTTCGAAGCCTCGTCCATACTTTCAATGAGGCGTCTTATTGAGGCATTTAAAAGGATGTTGTCACGTCTGTCGGGTCTGAACTGTTCCTGAAAATGTTTGATATCAAGTATAGAGTTCCTGTTAATAATATCCAGAGCTTCACTCTGCAGTCGTGAGTTACAGATAGAGTAATACCGAACCTTATCTGGGCTGTCTGTATTATTATCCCACAGAATAATTGATACAAATCTGTGAGTCAAAACGCATAGGAATTCTGTATTTGCCCAGACTTTTTCTCTTAAATTTGCGCTCTCGTCCGAATAATCGTAAGCTTCTATATCAGAAAACTCAAGCCTTTTGATAAGCCCCATAACCCCTTCACGGTTAATGATTCTATAAAGAACAACACCGACCTCGGGCTTATCAAGCAGAGGTTCTAAGACAGCACGAATAAGACATACCAGAGCCTGTCTCGAAAGATAGCGATTTTCTTGAGACTCTATCAATTCTTTTAAATAATTCTGCTGTCTTACGATTTTTTTCATGAGTTATTACTCAGCCTCCCCGGGTTTTTCGATTTTAAGCAGAAATCTTCATTTTGTTAGACAAAAAACCGTTATTGATTGCATACAAAACAGCTTGAGTTCTGTCATTTACCTGAAGTTTCTGGAAAATATTGTTCACATGGGTCTTAACTGTTGTTTCAGAAATGAACAGTTTATTTGCAACACCTTTGTATGTAATCCCTTGCGTCAAGAGTTCTAATACTTCTTTTTCTCTCTGAGTTAAGTAATCCAAAAGATTTTCTTCTTCTTCGCCGGATTCCTGTTTTGCATTTTCTTCTCTGAATGTCTGTTGGAAATATTCAAAGAAACGGGAAGAAAGCGCAAGCGGAAGATAAATTTTTCCGTTCAAAACTTCTTCTATCGCATAGATTAATTGAGCTGATGCCATGGTTTTTAAGACATAACCTTTCGCACCGATTTTCATTGCTCTAAAAATCAAATCCGCATCATCATACCCTGAAAGTGCTAAAACTTTAACATCCATATCGAGTTTAGAAATCTCTAATATGCCCTGAAGACCGTCTCTTTCCGGCATGTTCATATCTAATAAAACAATATCCGGCTGATATTTTTTGATTAAATTTAAGCCGACACTAATATTTGTTGCAATACCTACAACATCAAAAGTTCCTTCAATGTTTAATAATTCCCTAATCCCTGCTAAGTGTTCATAATTGTCATCAATAAGCAATACTTTTGATTTCTTCTTAAACTCGCGTCTCATACTCTCTTCTCTCCCTTATCATTATTTTTTAATTTCATACATTTATATAGTATCTACACTAATCATATTACCTTCTTACAGAGGAGATTTTCATCAATATAAGGGTTAATTTTAGAGCATTTGCCGTAGATTGAAAGATATAGACCAAAAGATTAATATCCCCCGCAAACTAATATTCGCGGGGTCTGATTTTGTCAAGAATGATTTTTCATATCTGGGTAATCCGGACTACGTATCAATTATTTGGGGTAGTTTAAACGGATGAAATTCCAAAAACTTTGCTGCACTTTATTCTTAAGCCAGAAGCTTCACCAATTGCAAGAATATTATTTGAGTATACTAAAATAACAGTTCCCTCTACATTTTCAGAAACAGATATTTCCATGCCGTTTAAGACTTTGTTTTTTTCATCCTCATTCAGTTCATACCGCTTGTAATGCAGTTTTTCTAACGGATTAATTAAGACTCTTTCAACATCTTCTTTTGTTTTTATATCCTCAAGCTTAATACAATCTTTTATATCAAACTCTCCGGCTTTTACCCGGATTAATTTAACCAAATGTCCGTAAACACCGAGAACTTCGCCCAAATCGTTTGCAATAGAGCGGATATAAGTTCCTTTTGAGCATTCTATATAGAGTTCAAGAATCCTGTTTTTAGAATCATAATTTAAGATTTTTAATTCATTTATTGTGACTTTTCTGGGCTTAATCTCAACTTCTTCGCCCTTCCTTGCATACTCGTAAAGCTTTTTGCCGTTAACTTTTATAGCGGAATAAATTGGCGGTAATTGTTCAATTTCACCTCTAAAGCCTTGAAGAGCATTTTCAATCTCTTCAATAGAAACATCTTTATCGGAGACTTTTACCGCATCTCCTTCTATATCATAAGTGGTAGTGGATTTCCCCAGTTGAACGGTTCCGATATATGCCTTGTCGTCCGCTAAATACTCAATAAGCCTTGTGGCTTTTCCTATACATATAGGTAAAACCCCCTCCGCAAACGGGTCAAGTGTTCCCGTATGCCCTATCTGCTTAATCTTAGTAACACGCCTCAAGATTGCAACAACATCATGAGATGTCTTACCCTTAGGCTTATAAATATTCAAAAAACCAAACATAAGCTATTTAATTTCGCCCTTAGAAATCTTATCAATAAGCTCAAGCACCCTTGAGCCTTCTGCCAAACCGTCAGAATATACAAATTTAATTTCCGGCGTAACTCTTAATCTAATACGCTTGCCGACCTCATACCTTACTTTGCCGGTATTTTTTTCAATAATTTCTTTATCTTTTTCTATCTGCTCTTCAGAGCCTAAAACACTATAGAAAACTTTCGCATACGAATTATCATGCGCTACCTCAACATCTACAACGGATACAACACCTTCAAGCCCTCTGACTTCTTTTCTTAAAATTTCAGAGATATCGCGCATTAACTCTTTTCTAACCCGTTCATTCCTTAAAGACATTGTTTTTTCTCCTTTGTATGGTAATAAAATTATAACATGAAAAAAATTTAAGAAATGCTCCCATTCTTCAAATGACTTTTTCTAATTGGTTTAGGAGTTTATAATTTTAGAGGTTTAGGAGAAGTCTTGGACAGGTATGTTCAATCCACTAAGCTTGCAATACTTTAAACCTATAATTTCGCGCTCTGTCATTGCGAAAGCGATTAGCTCGAAGCAATCCAGCCGATTATTAACTATATTTTTTTAAAGATAAGAAAATTTTTAAGCTAAGACTGGATTCTTTCGGTTCTACCGAACCTCTACAGAATTGTAAGATTTGCTATAAGTAAAAACGCAAAGCTTAAAGCCAAATTTTATAGTATAATTAATACATGGAAAATCTTGAGCAAATAAAAAAAGCCGTAGAGATTGAGGTCAAGTACAAATACATCAACATCAGCGGCAGGACAAAGAATTTTTCATCTTTCATTTGTTCGGAACTCCGCAGGGAAATGAAATCGTCAAAGAATCCGAAATGGCAGGTTTTGCTTGAGCATTTTGAACGTTATTCAATGGATACCGTACCGCAAAGAAAAAAATCTCTTGAAAGACTAGTCAGCGTAATCAAGGCAGAAATTACACCAAAACCCGAGATCCAGCAGAACAAAAACCTTACACTAAAATCAGATATTATGTATCTAAAAGGTATCGGGCCAAAGATAGCGTATATCTTGAACAAACTCGGGATTTATACTGTTTCCGATTTATTGTATTATTTTCCGCGCAAACATATCGATTACTCTGCCAGATGTAAAATTAAGGATTTGCAAATCGGAGATACAACTACAATCTTTGGGAAAATTAAATCTGTAGAAGCTTTTACAACAAAGAACAATCTGGGAGTTGTAAAAGTCAAAATAGTTGACGGAACCGGAAATATAAGTTTGAATTTCTTTTCTTCAAAATCAAATAAATACACTCTTGAGCGTATGAAATCGCAGTTTCCCAAAGATTCCGGCATAATGGTCTCCGGGCTCGTTAAACTCAACAATTATGACGGCAGACTGACTCTGGATAAACCTTCTTATTCGATTATGGATGATGAAATCCTTAATCCAGCCAATAATTTGAATATCGCGCGTATTGTTCCTATTTATCCGCTGAGTGAAAACCTGAATATAAAAACATTAAGACGTGCGGTTTTTAATGCTTTAAATCTTTTTGAAAATGATATTCAAACTGTTCTACCCGGATACATTATAGAAAAATATAATCTTCTTGAAAAGCGTGATGCGGTTAAAAATATGCATTTTCCGGCAGACAATGACACTCTTTTAAGAGCACGCTATTCTCTTGTTTTTGAAGAATTTTTCTTAATCCAGCTTAAACTTGCCATTTTAAGAGAAGAGAATAACAAACACCTCTCATCTATTCCATTGGAGATAAAAAAAGACGGGCTTGTGATGAAATTTATTCATAGTCTTCCTTTTGAATTAACATCGGCTCAAAAACGTGCAATGAATGAAATCTTAAACGACCTGCATTCGACAAAGCCGATGCAAAGGCTTCTCCAAGGCGATGTAGGGAGCGGAAAAACAGTTGTTGCGGCAATAATGCTTCTTGCTGCAATAGAAAACGGATATCAGGCAGCAATAATGGCACCTACAGAGATTCTTGCACAGCAGCATTATAACAACCTTGTTAATTGGTTTGCTCCGTTAGGGCTCAGAGTAGAACTTCTTATCG
>CALUQF010000048.1 GCA_944322835.1 Candidatus Gastranaerophilales bacterium
GAAAAATGTTTAACGAAATAAAAACACACGAAATTACAGTAGACATTGTTATTCTGACAATGAAAGATGATGCCCTGCAAGTTCTTCTCGTTAAACGTAATAATGAACCGTTTAAGGATAAGTGGGCAATTCCCGGCGGATATGTAAGAATGTCAGAAAATCTTGATGAAGCTGCTATGAGGGTATTGAAGGAAAAAACAAATGTGGATAATATTTACCTAGAACAGCTTTATACATTTGGAGACCCTTTAAGACACCCTGTATCAAGAGTTATAACTTGTGCTTATTTTGCTCTTATAAGAGCGGAGGATTTGAATGTTGTTACAACTCCGGATCTTGCTTGGCACAAAGTTTTTGATCTTCCGCCTCTTGCATTTGACCACAAAGAAATTATTGAGTATTCTCTAAAACGTACACGTGAGCGTTTAGAGATGTGTCCTGTTGCTTATCAGCTTTTGAACGAAAAATTCACGCTCACTGAAATGCAAAAAGCTTATGAGATGATTATGCAAAAGAAGCTTGATAAGCGAAATTTCAGAAAGAAAGTTATTACAACTGATGGCTTAAGAGAACTTAATGAATTCTCTAAATCATCATCAAAGAGACCTGCCAGATTATATACGTTTGATAATATCAAGTTGAATTCTAAGCGGGCTCATTTTATAAAAAAGGAGACTAAATGTTAACACTGGTTTGGACTATACAGGTTTTATCATCATTATTATTAATAGTGCTTATTCTTATGCATTCTCCAAAAGGTGACGGAATTGCAGGAATAGGTAATGCAGCACAGATTTTTTCTTCACAAAAAAGTGCAGAAAAAGGATTAAACAAATTAACAGGCATTGTTGCTCTTGTTTTTGTAATTTGTGTATTCCTTCTCGGATTTGGTATCGTAAAATAAATGGACAGCACTTTTTCTAGAAACATTATGTATTGGGGTGATGAAGCTCAAGAGAGGATTTCATCTTCCCATATTGCTGTATTTGGCCTGGGCGGAGTCGGCGGCTATTGTGCCGAAGCTCTTGCAAGAAGCGGAGTGGGTGAATTAACTCTCGTAGATTTTGATACGGTCTCAAAATCGAATATTAACAGACAAATTATTGCCCTTAATTCTACCCTTGGAATGCCTAAGACGGAATTATTTGAAAAACGGCTTAAGGATATTAATCCGGAGCTTAAGTTAAATCTAATTAATGATTTTTATACAGATGATTTTGATTTTACCGGGATTGATTATGTCTGTGATGCAATTGATTCTATGCGTTCAAAAGTGAATCTTCTTATAAGATGTGTTAGAAATAATATTCCGGTAATATCTTCTATGGGGGCCGGTAATAGGATTAATCCTGACAAATTGTATATCTGTGATATTTCTGAAATAAGAGATAAAAAAGCTCCTTTTGTTTCCAATATTTTATATCAGTTAAAAAAATACGGAATTGAAAGCGGAATAAGGGTTGTTGCAAGTGATGAAAAACCGTTTTGCGGAATTAAAATAAGCGAACTCGAGAAAGTTACAACTTCAAAAGGTGAAGAAATTGAATTCAATAAAATAATTCCGGCCTCGACGCCGTTTGTTGCGCCTGTTTCCGGAATTATTATGGCATATGGAGTAGTTCAAAAAATTGCAACTATTTAGCTTTTGCTGCTAATACTTTTATAAAATCAAAATTGCCCTTCTCAATTTCTTCTTTGTCCATTGCGTTGATTTTTTGTATAATATCTGCCATGACCTTTGTTTTAATATTTAATTTTTCGGAAATTTCATATGCTGCTTTCCAATAATCATTTTTATAATCATATTTTTTTTCTGAAAAATACCTTCTCAAATCATTTATCTCATCTATGGATAAATCATACTGTTCATTTATGTGGGTCAAAAGTGCTGATTCTTTTTTATAGCGCTCCGTATCTTTTTGGGCTTTTGTCTTAGCATCTTCTGTAACAGCATCTTCATTTTTCACAGCAATATTAAAATCTATAATCAAATCTGTACGAATATCTTTAAGTTCAGACGAATTTAGTATAGCATTAGTTCGTTTATAATTAGCTATATCTTTGCCTTGTTTAAAGATATCCAGTGTACTGCTGTATCCAGCTTCATAAGCATCCTGTTTCATTTCTCGATAAAGAATATTATAATATGCCGGTGGAATATTGTATTTGTTTAGCACTTGCTGAAAAATTGTTTTGTCATTTTGGGATTGTTCTTGATTCCTATCCAGCGGATTTATTGAAGGGGTGTATTTTATTGACATAATTCTTCTTAGAACTTCTGAAGATAAAAGCAGAGAATCATATTCGCTCAATCCAAATTCACTGGTAATATTGTCTGATAATATTCCGATATCTTCGATATTTTTTTCCGGATTAAGCTGGTTTAGACTAAAATACCCGAAATCAAATAATAGATTTTGAATCATTTCATTTAATCTTTTTGTTTGTTTTTCATCAAGGTTAAATGTTGTTTTTAGTGTTTCGATTAATTTTTTGTCATCTTCTTTAAATTGTTTATAGGCGGATTTTATATTTTCAACAAGAAACGGATCTTCTTTTGCAGCAGATTTCAATGTAATATCAATAAAATCTATGTTATCGGCAGGTGAATATTCTTCTCCGGAGTCGCAGCGCTCTACAATCCTGTTTACCAAATAAGGAACTTTTTCGTCATCATTTTCATCGATTCCACTGGCTTTTATTAAATCGTCAGCTAATTTACATTGTTCTGTAATATGCTCTTCACTTGTAATTTCACCCATTGATTTAAAATTATTTTTTGTCAAAAAATCGTTTAGTGCTTCTTTCAATTTATCAAAATACGCTGCTGAAAGTCCTAAACCTGAAACAATAGTACTTAAAAATAAGAGGTCGTTTTTATTCAGGTTAAAAAATTTACCTCTGAAATTTATCTGGCTTTTCCCAAGCTCTGCCTTTTGTGTAAGCTCGTTTTGTAATTTTTTATCTTGAATTTCTTGTTTTGACGGCTCAAGATTCACTCCAGGGCTTGATGCCGGTATGCCAGTATAGCTCAATGGTTTCGAAATTTGAATTTTGTTCATAAATAAACACTCCTTGCACACTAATAAATTTTTGTATTATTTATAAAAAGGAATGAGTGGTAAAAAAATTGCCTTCTTTGTTAAATAATGTTAAGATGGATTAAAAAATCGTTGTTTTTTCCTGCAGTTGTGCAAAACTGAAAATATGGAGAGGTAAATTATGTATACAATAAAAGAAGTAGCTGATAAAATGGACGTTTCAGAACACACATTAAGGTTTTGGGCAAAGTGTGGTTTTTTCCCTTTTATTACAAGAAATAAGAATAATATAAGACAATTTTCGGATAAAGATTTAGAGTGGGTTAGGATAGTCAAGTGTCTCCGTGCAGTAGGTACTAAAAACAAACTGATAAAAAGATATATAGATCTTTGTATTATAGGTGATTCAACAATTAAAGAGCGTTATGAGATTATCAAAAAGACAAAAGAAAAAGCTTATCAACAAATGGCTGAGCTAAAGAAACAGATGGATATGCTTGATTTTAAAGAAGGGTATTATCAGAATTTAATTAAAAATAATCTTGATGACAGCTGGAATCCGATGAATAAAAACAAAATCGAAGAATACGCCGTATAAAGATTCAATTTATTTTCCAATATTTGATCTTAAAACAACCAGCCGGTCTGTCCGATATAGAGTGACCGGCTGGCTGTATTTAATTTTAGAATTTCTATTATTTACGTTCCTTTATTTCTTGTTCTATATTTGAAATAAATTCATCTACAGGAACTGTTCCTACCTGTCCTACTCCGCGTTTTCTAACTGCAACAGAGTTAGATTCGATTTCTTTATCACCGACTACGCAGACATAAGGAATCTTTTTATCCTGCAGTGATTCTCTAATTTTGTAGTTCATAGACTCTGATCTGTCGTCAAGCTTAACTCTGATACCGGCAGAGCGCATTTTTTTGTAAACCTGTTCAGCAAAGTCAACGTGTTTTTCATTGCTGATAGGAACAATTGCAACCTGTGTCGGAGCAAGCCAGGTCGGGAAAGCGCCGGCATAGTGTTCGATTAAGATACCGTGGAATCTTTCCATTGAACCGAATATTACTCTATGAAGCATTACAGGTGTCTTCATGCTGCCGTCTTTATCCTGATATTTGATATCAAATCTTGCAGGAAGGTTAAAGTCAAGCTGAATAGTAGCGCACTGCCATGTTCTTCCGAGTGCATCTTTAACCTTGAAGTCAATTTTGGGTCCGTAGAACGCGCCGTCGCCTTCATTAATATCGTATTTCATACCGCGTCGTTCCATCGCTTCTTTTAAGCCGGCTTCTGCTCTATCCCAGTTTTCGATTTCGCCAACAAAGCTTTCAGGACGTGTTGAGAGTTCGACTTCAAAACTCATATTAAATATAGCCATTGTATCAGCTACAAAATCAATGATTTCATTAATCTCATCTACTAATTGTTCAGGCGTACAGAAGATATGAGCATCATCCTGCGTAAACCCTTGTACACGGGTTAGGCCGGATAAAGCTCCCGATTTCTCTTTTCTGTAAACAGTTCCTAATTCTGCCATTCTCAAAGGCAATGAACGATATGAATGTCTGTTTGCCTGATAAATCAAGATATGGAACGGGCAGTTCATAGGTTTTACAACATATTGTTCTTCTGAATCTTCATCTTTTTGGATAAAGAACATGTTTTCTTTATAGTGATCCATGTGTCCTGAAATTTCCCAGAGCTTAGATTTAGCGATTTGCGGGGTATTAACAATTACATAACCGCGTTTTCTGTGTTCAGTTCTCCAGTAGTTTTCAATTTCTTCTCTGACTATTGCCAGATTAGGGTGCCACAATACAAGCCCTGCACCAATTTCTTCTCTTACAGAGAACAAATCAAGCTGGGTGCCTAATTTTCTGTGGTCGCGTTTTTCTGCCTCTTCCAAGAATGTTAAATATGCCTGCAAATCTTCCTTATTCCAATATGCAGTTGCATAAATTCTCTGAAGCATTTTATTTTTTTCATTACCGCGCCAGTAAGCACCTGCAACTTTCAGAAGCTTAATAGCATTTCCTTTTATATAAGATGTGTTCGGAATGTGAGGCCCTGCGCATAAATCGTTGAATAAAACATTCCCGTCTTTATCTTTTGTCAAATAAAGAGTCGGATTATCATTTCTGTGTTCTTCTAGCAATTCGGCCTTGTAAATCTCGCCTTCAGCCTTAAATTCTTCAATCTGTTTGTCCACATCAGGAATAACATATTTTTCAAACGTTAAATTTTGTTTGATAATATTTTTCATTTCTTCTTCGATTTTAACCAGATCTTCCTGCGTAAAGGCGTGTCCGTCAGTTAAGTCAAAATCGTAATAGAATCCTGTATCAGTAGCCGGTCCTATTGCTAACTTTGCCTGCGGAAACAGCTTCTGTACAGCCTGTGCCATGATGTGTGAGCATGAATGTCTTAATACATGCAATGTTTCGTTGTTCTTTTCCATTTTCTATCCTTTCCGGAGTAAATCTCAAGCTGGTAATGACATTTACGAGCCCGGAATTTAAGTTAACAGTGTGACCTGCGGGCTTAAATTCTTTTACCCTCACATGGGGTGGATCCCCCTAACTATCTACCTGAATATTTTAACACAAATAATTTTTTGTGTTTTTATGATATAATCCCATTATGATAAAGGTTTCAATTATTTTACCGGTATACAATGTAGAAAAATACTTGCACAAATGTCTTGATACTGTATTAAACCAGCCGCTTAAGGAAATAGAAGTTATATGTATTAATGACGGTTCTCAAGACTCGTCTCTTAATATTCTTAGAGAATATGCTTCAAAGGAGAAAAGAATTATTATAATAGAACAGCAGAATCAGGGTGCAGGTGTGGCAAGAAACAAAGGTTTAGAAATTGCACGGGGGGAGTATATAGCATTTATAGATCCTGATGATTGGATTGAGAAAAATATGCTGGAAACAGCTTATAATACTGCAGTGCAATATGATGCTGATATTGTGGAATTCAGCTATAAAGAAATTTTTGAAGATTCCGGCAGAGTGAAATACCATCAACCTAAAGTAAAATTGCCGGAAAATAAAACCTTTGATTTCAAGGTTGTGAAAACATATCTTTTCGGAACAAACCTTGTTCCTTGGGATAGGTTATATAAACGACAATTG
This sequence comes from Candidatus Gastranaerophilales bacterium, assembly GCA_944322835.1. Lineage (GTDB taxonomy): Bacteria > Cyanobacteriota > Vampirovibrionia > Gastranaerophilales > Gastranaerophilaceae > CAG-196. The sequence continues at coordinate 6,196 of CALUQF010000048.1, forward strand.
ATTAATTTTCATAATATTAGATTTGCTGAAATAAAGAAAGAAGAAGATACGATTTTTTCTGTCAGTTCTAAGATTTATGCTCAAAAAATCGTATATATAAATAAACCTCTGTATAATTATCTTATAAGAACAGGTTCTTTAAGCAATTCAATTGCTCCGGATAATATAGAGATGATGGATGGGCTAAATAGAGTAAAAGAGCTGCTGTTAAAAGAAAAACTTTATGAAGAATACTGCAAAGAATTTAATAAAAATGCAATAAAAGCAATTCATGCAAGATATGGTAAAATTCCGGAAAATTTACAGCCGCTTTGCTTGGAATTAAGCCAAAAGCTTTTAGAAAAAGATTACCCAAAACTATTACGTGCATTAAGAACCGATGGTGATAAGTTTTGGGAACGAATTTTTTCAATAAAAAATGAGTATGTGCTGGGTTGCAAAACTCACAAAATTATAACAATTCTTGGCTGGAAAATAAAATTAGCAAAATAGGAGTGTAAAACATCTTAAAAAAAATATTACCTAATATCCATATAAACCCCACCCAAAATTAGAGATTTTGACCTTCCCACAAGGGGAAGAATGGCTCCAGACTTGACGCGGCGGTTTTCTTGCACCCTGTGGGAGAGTGAAGGATTTTCAACTTGTGCTCTAGCGAAATTTAGAAATTTGGTTGAGGGGGCTTTTTTATGTACAGACATCATGTAATTGGACAGTTGCGGTGTCCACACCATATTCTATATCTAATATTTTATTCTTCTACTCTTTTAGCTTTATAGCTATATCCTGCATAAATCGTAAGCCCTATCAGAAGCCAGACCCCAAAATACAAGGCCGATGTAGATTTATGGCCGAATTTGCAATACATAAGTCCGAGGCTTGTTAAAATACCCAATATCGGAAACCACGGACAGAAGGGAACCTTAAACGGACGCGCCCTGTCAGGTTCAGTTTTTCTCAAAATAAGAACCGCAATACAGATTATTATAAATGAAGTAAATACGCCAAAATTACAGAGTTCTGCTGATGTATTCAAATCCATAAATAGGGCGCATACCATAACGATAATTCCGGCAATCCAGGTTAATATATGCGGAGTTTTGAATTTTTTATGAATTTTATTGAGAGATTTAGGTAAAAACCCGTCTCTGCTCATTGCAAACAGAATTCTTGTGGCACCGAGCTGATAGATAAGAAGGACTGAAGTAAGCGCACACAAAGCACCTACGGAAATTAATCCCGCAAACCAGTCTTTTCCAATAAATCTCATAGCGTGTGCTAAAGGAGCCTGCGTATCAATTGCATTTAGAGGAACAACTCCGGTTAAAACAAGCGCTGCAAGTATATATAAAACCGTACAAATAAATAATGTTCCCATAATTGCAATAGGCAAATCTCTCTGCGGATTTTTTGTCTCCTCCGCAGCAGTTGATATTGCATCAAAACCAATATAAGCAAAAAATATTACAAAAGCTCCGGTTAAAATTCCTTCAAAACCGTTAGGTGCAAAAGGAGTCCAGTTTTCGGGCTTAACATAAAAAGAGCCTGCAACAATAAATGATAGGATTATAAACATATTAACCCCAACCATTATAGCCGCAACTTTTGTAGATTCTTTTACCCCTTTTATTAATAAAACCGTTAAAATAAAGACAATCGCAATAGCCGGAATATTTATTGCAACAGGAATACCTCCTATAAAAGGCATTTTATCATGAGGATTCCAGCCGTATTTACCGCACATTTCATAAATTGTTCTGTAATCGTTTCTAAGCCACAAAGGACAATTAACAATCCAGGACGGTAAAATATGCTGGAAACCTTTCATAAACTGAACAAAATATCCTGTCCAGGCGCTTGCTACCGTAATATTACTGATAGCGTACTCCAGCATCAAAATCCAGCCGACCATCCACGCCATAAATTCGCCCATTGTTGCATAAGTATAAGTATAAGCACTTCCTGCAACCGGAATCATAGCCGCGATTTCTGAATACGAAAGAGCCGAAAATACACTTGCAATAGCAGCAAGAATCATAGAAATAACAATCGCCGAGCCGGCTCCCGGGCCTTCGGAAGTTCCTGCAATAGCGCTCCCGATAATTGTAAAAATACCGGTTCCGACAACCGCACCTATACCAAGCACAATCAGGTCAAATACATTGAGCGTTTTCTTCAAACCTGAATTTGTCCCGTCCTCAATGAATTCCTGCGGTGTTTTTCGCTGTAATAAGTTATTTAATACCGGCTGTAATTTCATCTTTCTCTGTTATTTCTTTATTTTCAATTAATACTTCTTCAGCTTTTCTGTTCTTTTTGTAGCCGTAGGTTCCATATATCAAAGCACCCATAATTACCCACACAACAAACAGCTCTGTAGATAATACAGCAGAATCCCCTTTTGCTACAAGCATAGAAAATACCATCAAGCCTCCGCAGCACACTATTCCCATAATCGGAAACCACGGACAGAAGGGAACCTTAAACGGTCTTTCTCTGTATGGCTGTGTTTTTCTAAGAATTAATATTGCAACACAAACAATTATAAACGATGTAAATGTTCCAAAGTTACAAAGTGATGCCGCAACATTCAAATCCAATATAAGCGTCCCTAAAATTCCTACAGCTCCGACTGTTATTGTTAAAACATGCGGAGTATTAAATTTCGGGTGAATTTTTAAGAATATATGCGGTAAAAAGTTATCTCTGCTCATTGCAAAAAGAACTCTTGTTGCAGCCATATGCATAACAAGTAAAACAGAAGTTAATCCTGCAAGCGAACCTACTGAAATTAATCCTGCAACCCAGTTTTGATGAACAACTGTCATAGCATAAGCCATAGGAGCTTTAAATAACCCATCAGGAATTGCAACACCGCTTGTCGGCTGCATACCTGTAAGTACAAGAGCTACAAGAACATAAACTACAGTTGTAACAATTAATGAGCCTAAAATACCTATCGGCAAATCTTTTTGCGGGTTTTTGCACTCTTCAGCCGCTGTTGCTAAAGCATCAAAACCAATATAGGCGAAAAATATAATAAACGCGCCCATAAATATTCCTTCAAATCCGTTAGGAGCGAAAGGCGTCCAGTTTTCAGGCTTGATATAAAATAAACCGGCAAGCACAAATAGAGCAATTACGCCCAATTTAACCGCAACCATAATTCCTGCCATCTTAGCAGAATCTTTAGTTCCTTTAACCAAAATTGCCGTAATAAGCGCAATCATAATTATAGCAGGGAGATTAAGAGATACTGGTATCCCGAATATATGCGGGATTGCACTCCCGGCGTCAAGCCCGTGCGTATTACAATAATGAACCGCTGAACGGCAATCATTTACAAGCCATACCGGAGGGTTTACAATCCAGGCCGGAAGTACGGCGGAAAAACCTTTCATAAACTGTAAAAAGTGATTTGTCCAGGCGCAAGCTACAGCAATAAATCCGATAGCATATTCTAACATCAAAATCCAGCCGACAATCCACGCTGCAAATTCTCCTAATGTAGCAAACGTATAAGTATAAGCTCCGCCAGCAACTGGAATCATTGTCGCAAATTCACAGTAACAAAGCGCAGAAAATACACAAGCAATAGCTGCAATAACCATGGAAATCGCTAAAGCAGGGCCAGCACCAGGACTTGTACCATCAGGGCTTCCGGCAGCTGCAATACCTACGATTGCAAAAATTCCTGAACCAATAATTGCACCGACCCCGAGGATAATCAAATCCCAGACGCCTAAAGTTTTCTCTAATCCGCCGCTTTCAGCTCCAGCCAGAGCATCATCCGGATTTTTGCGTGTAATCATCTTTCCCAAAACGTGGGAAATCGCGTTTGTGAAGTTAGTTTTTGCCATCTAAAACCTTTCTTTTGTTTTGACTGTCTATATATTTGCCTTAAGCAAAGGGAAGCCGAGTTTTTCTCTTTGCGCAACATACAAATTTGCCACAGCCGAAGCCATTGTTCTTACTCTGTTTATGAAATTAATACGTTCATCTTTGCTTATAACCCCTCTTGCGTCTAAAAGGTTAAATGTGTGAGAACATTTTAATACATAATCATAAGCAGGAAGCACAAGCTCCGCTTTTATACAATTATCGACTTCTTTTTGATATGCGTCAAACAAGCTGAATAATCTTTCAGCATCAGAATATTCAAAATTATATTTAGATTGCTCAATTTCGTTTTGGAGGTAAATATCGCCGTATTTTAAAGTATTATTCCACATAATATCAAATACGGATTCTTTATTTTGAATATACATAGCAATTCTCTCTAATCCGTAAGTGATTTCAAGCGCAACCGGCTTAACCTCTAAACCTCCGACTTGCTGGAAATAAGTAAACTGTGTAATCTCCATTCCGTCAAGCCAAACCTCCCAGCCTACACCAGCAGCACCGAGAGTCGGAGATTCCCAGTTATCCTCTACAAATCTTACATCGTGTTTGGATAAATCAATACCCATTGCCTCAAGACTCTTTAAATACAATTCCTGAGCATTATCTGGAGACGGTTTTAAAATAACCTGATATTGGAAATAATGACCTAAACGATTCGGGTTTTCGCCATATCTTGCATCAGTCGGGCGTCTGCAAGGCTCTACCATCGCTGTAGACCACGGTTCCGGTCCCAATGCTCTTAAAAAAGTTGCCGGATTCATTGTAGAAGCGCCTTTTTCGATATCATAAGGCTGTTGAATTATACACCCATAGTCTGACCAAAAGCGTGAAAGATTTAATATCAAGTCTTGAAAATTTAGCGCCATTTATATTCCCTTTTCGATTGTACTTTTTACACTTAATAAATTATACACATAAAAGGGTTAAATGAAAAGAGATTTGTTAAATTTTGTTAATATTCAATTATAAACCATTCTTTTACCGAACCTTTCGTTCGTATTCTTCGTCGCTTTTTTCCTATTCGCTTTACAGAATAACCAATCCCGGCAGCTATACCTATAATTCCAAGTATAAATCCGTATGCTGATGATTGTTTGCTATTTTGTTCAGTTTTTTCTATGTTTTTTTTTAGATTCTGCTTCTTAACGATCACATTTCTGTACAAAACTTGGGGCAGATAATGCCAAAACCGCAATTGATGTTAATACAGTTTCCTTAATAGCTGAAAAACTTTTGGCATAGTTCCTATAATTTTATTTAACATAACTAAAATTTCCTTTTTTAATAATAACGCATCAAAAAAATAATTTTGCAATTTTCAATAATCAGATTTGTAAAAAAGTAGATAAACTTTTGTAAAGTTATTTTAAAATCCTGAAAATACAAATTATATAAATTGTAGGGGGCGTCGTTTTGACGCACCAATAACCTATATATAAATTTATTTGGACAGTAGTGCCTGTAAGGCGAGGGGTGATTCCAAGTCTAGCGTGGAGCAAATTCAAGACAGGGACGAAATCTTTGAGTTCCGGGAGGGGTTTTTTAGGTTAGTATTATTGGAAATATTAAATATAAAGCGGTGCAAAGAATTGCATCCTACGGCTGTTTTATAGTTCTTTACGCATCAATTCCAGTATGTCCAGCTCAAATTGCGGTAATTTAGTTGTTATAGTTTTCCAAACTATTTCATAATCAATTCCAAAATAAACATGAATCAATGAAAAATATTTCATCTTTTCCCGTCATAATACTATTGCTTCTTTTAATATTGAACTTTTTACAAATTCTTTTAAACTTT
>CALUQF010000049.1 GCA_944322835.1 Candidatus Gastranaerophilales bacterium
CTTCGTGAAGAAAAAGAAGCTGAACTTAAAAAGTTATTGGATAATGCTGGCTTAGAAGAATTAGAGGTCGGAGCATTTACAATCAGATTTACCAATGTAGTTCGAAACAACTTTAATACATCGGCATTCAAAAAGAAATACCTAGAACTCTATAATTCGTTCATCAAACAAACTAATTACAGGAAGTTCACAATTTCATAGGGGGGTTATTCCCCTCCCCTTATGGGGGTAACAGTTAAGTAATATTAAAAGATGAAAGGATTATAAGATGACAGCAACATATAAAGATGTAAACGATATATTCAGCAGAAATTTTGGTTCTGAAACATTATACAAACGTAACTATTGTAACAACCTATTTTATACAGAAGGAATTTTGGACTTTGCACAGACTTTGGATGCCCATTGGCTGATTGATACCGTTATTTCATACATTCCTGAAGTTTTAAAAGTATATGAAACAGAAGAAGAATCATTCCTTGTCATTGAGATTGTAGTAGATAAAAATCATCAAGGTTACTTTGAGATTTATCGAGAAGGTTGGATTGGCAACAATTATCACGAATGTATATCAGTAGCTAAGCAAATTATTCCGTTTATTGATTTGCCTACTAAAGACAATGAGGAGATTACATCATACAAGTTCTTTTTGGAATTGGCATCGGTAAATCCAGTAATTTACACGCTGCTTTTAACTTCAGAGCACTAATTATCAAGGGGGATTATTCCCCCCTTATATCAACTAAAGGAATTAAACATGGAAAAAACTAAAAAAATAAAGATTAAAACATATGAGGAGTTTAAAGAACAACTCAAAAAAGTTAAGGAATCTCAATCAGAGATTATCTTGTCATATTATAAATATTGCCATCTGTATGACAAAGACGATGATTTAGATTTCAATTTCTATAAGGATTTGATTTTAAAAGAGTTAGAGCCATATGGCTTAGAACCTATTAAAATTACAGAAGATTTAGATTTAATTTTTAGATTTAAGAATAAAGCTGAAGCTGTTATACATATTAAACCGTTTGGAATTGACTATCTTATATATAAAAAGTGATTGTGCCATAGGATGTAAACTTTATGGAAAATCTAAAAATTCCCTATAGCAAAAAGAAAGGATTAAAAATGAGTAAAATATTTGCATATATAAGGGTGTCTACTAGAGAACAAAATGAAAGCAGACAACTGGATGCACTTAAAGATTTAAATGTTGATGAAATAATCATAGAAAAAGCTAGTGGAAAGAACTTTGTTGGTCGTGAAAAATATCAAAAAATGAAAGCTCAATTAAGAGCAGGTGATTTATTGATTATTCATTCTATCGATAGATTTGGACGTAATTATACAGAAATCTGCAAGGAATGGGAAGGATTGATTGATAGGGGAGTTGATATTCAAGTCCTAGATATGCCTATTTTAAATACCAGAGACAATCAAAACGGATTAACCGGGAGATTAATTACCGATATTGTATTAAAGTTATTAGGCTATGTAGCAGAAAAAGAAAGAACCAATATCAAAACAAGACAAAGGGAAGGCATTGATTCTGCACTTAAGAATGGAGTTAAATTTGGAAGACCTAAATCAGAAATACCCAAAGACTTCATAAGAGCTTATGAATTATATAAACAAGGATTGATTAAAGTTAAAGATGTAATGTCTATGTGTAATATTGCCAAGAGCACATTTTACAAATACGAAAAGTCTATAAAAACTTAGGTGTGTTTCGTGTACCTTTTTTATGATAAATCACCTTTGAAAATGATTGATTTTGCATTTAAAGAATTTGTCCACGAAAAGTGTACTTTTTATAGACAATTGAATTTTATACAGAAAAATCGAATTGCATTGCTCCTTAAGATGCACAAAAGCCTTGTAATGATTGATATTACAGGGCTTTTTGTTTTATTAAGTCCACTAAACTTTTCATGCCTACCTTGGAAGCTAGTATTTGCAATGGTTTTAGACGTTTTAATAAACTATTTATACAATAATAGGCATTAATTAATTTATTTGTTTTTGATACAAATTAGCCTACTTTTTTCTCATTTCTCTATATATAAATTCAGCCAAAACAGCCATTATCGTATCATATTTTGTTTTATCTTGGAATAAAGATGTGAACGACTCTTTTGATTCCATATAGCTTTCTTGAGCAGCCTTTTCAAATGCCTTAGGAAATATCGCATCTGCAAATATTTGTGGGTCAGAAGTTTTTGCATTTTTAGCAAGTCTTTCATCTTTCATTAATTTATCTTGCAATGCAGTAATCAATACTTTATCAGCATCGCTAAAAGCTCCCTTATATTTTTGATTTATTTTCTCAATAATTTCATCTAATGGTGATTTTTCATTAAAGCCCTTAGAGCCTGTAGAAACAGAAGGAACAAATGCACCCTTTTTCTGTTCAAGTTCAATCGCTCCCTCAAACGTTTTTTGCAATTTATAGTATTCTAGTTTTAGTTTGCCTTCTATATCAACCATTTCAACCTTTTCGGCAGGAAGCAAACCTATTAAATAAGAACAGAATACAAACTCTTTATGCAAATCTTTATCATACATTCTAACTACTTGAGAAATGTAGCTATACCACTTAATAAACTTTCTTACCTCACGTCTAAATTGGTATCTATCATCAGCACTTTTATTATTGTATCTATCAGCAACTGGTTTTAATATAGATGTCATTCTTCCCATAGCTCTTGAATCTTGAGTTTTTCTTTCAAAATACTCTTTTGAGAATGCTTCTATATCTGAATCAGAATATATTGCATATCCTCTTAATTCTTTTTGAACTTGATATATTAAGTCAACATTAACTTCTTGCTCTAAAAATGTTTCTTGATAAAATGGTTGGAATGCTTCCAATATATCTTCTTTTGTATTAATAAAGTCCAAAATAAAGGTATCGTGCTTTCCTTGACATGTTCTATTTAATCGAGACAGTGTTTGTACAGCTTTAACGCCTTTTAATTTTTTATCAACAATCATTGTATGCAACAATGGCTCATCAAATCCTGTTTGATATTTTTCAGCAACTATTAAAACATTAAAATTGTCATGAAATTCAGCTTTGGTTTGGTTTTCTGATATATGCGAACCATCTTTTCTTATATTAAGTCTTGGTTCTGTGTATTCTTCTTCACCATCTTTAACAGCTCCTGAAAAAGCTACAAGGATTTCGACATCATCATATTTATGTTGTTCTATGTATCTTTTAACTTCGTGATAATATCTAACAGCGGCTAATCTTGATGATGTTATAACCATCATTTTGCCCCTACCGTTAATTTTATTTTTTGTAGTTTCTCTAAATGTTTCTACAATAATTTGTGCTTTTTGAGTAATGTTATATGGATGCAACTCTTGGAATTTCTTAATAACCTTAGATGCTTTACTTATAGGAACATCAGGATTATCAGGTGTAGAATTTGCTATCTCAAAACAGGTTTTGTAAGTCATATAATTCTGTAGAACATCTAAAATAAAACCTTCTTCAATAGCCTGCCTCATACTATATATGTGAAAAGGATGAAAAGAACCGTCAATATGTTCTGTACCAAACATTTCCAAGGTTTTATCCTTTGGAGTTGCGGTAAAAGCAAAGAAAGATAAGTTTTTATGTTTTCCATGGTGAATTATCTCTTGCATTAACTTATCATCTGGGTCAAGCTCTTCTTCTGCTTTACCTTCAATTTCTGCATATTCTCTTAGAGCATCTTCTGTATCAGCTAATGCTGTTTTTAACTTCATAGCAGAACTTCCAGTTTGAGACGAATGAGCCTCATCAACTATAACTGCAAAATTTCTTCCTGCTACCTTATCTACTTCTTGATATATTACAGGAAATTTTTGCAATGTCGTTACAATAATTCTAATACCATCATTTATTGCATTTTTTAAATCTTGAGAGTTTTTCCCCTCTCCTATTGTTTCTACAGCTCCAACTGTATGGTCAAAACTTGATATTGTTTCTTGCAATTGAGCATCCAAAACAGTTCTATCCGTAACAACAATAACACTACTAAAAATTGGTTTATTATCTTTATTGTGAAGAGATGCAAGCCTATAAGCACTCCAAGCAATAGAGTTACTCTTACCAGAACCTGCACTGTGTTGAATTAAATAGTTTTTACCTGCCCCATTATTAGAAACATCTTGAATAAGTTTTCTAACAACATCCAGTTGATGATAACGAGGGAATATAATTGTTTTCTTCTTAACAACTCTTTCAGAGCCATCAGCCATAAGTTTTTTATCTTCTTTAACTTGAAGGTGAATAAACTTCTGCAAAATATCCATCATACTATCTTTTTGGAATACTACTTCCCAAAGATATGATGTAGGATATCCGTCAGGATTTGCGGGGTTGCCTTTTCCTCCGTCTTCTCCTGCACCGTTTGAACCTTGGTTAAATGGCAAGAAATAAGTGTTTTCTTTGTCTAATTTTGTTGCCATCCAAACTTCTGTATGGTCAACACAAAAATAAGTTAAAATTCTTTTATTGAACTGAAAACATACTTCTCTTGGGTCTCTATCATACATCCATTGTTGTTTTGCATTATCTACATTTTGACCTGTATATTGGTTTTTAAGCTCAAATGCAAATACAGGAATACCATTCAAGACAAGAACCATATCAACAGATTTATGAGAGTCGGAAGAATAAAACCATTGTCTGTTGCAGTTTATGATATTGCTTTTATAATTTGCAATCGCTGTTTCATTGAGGCTTGATTCTGGTTTAAAATAACAAACTCTAAAAGATATACCTCTGTGTTTAAAACCATGTCTTAACACATGAATCAATCCATCAGTATCACAAGCCATATTAAATGCTTGTATAAATTTCCCAATAGGATTGACTTTATTTGCATTCTCAAATCTAGCCCATTCTTTAGGTTGAGTTTCCTGAATGAAGTTAATTAAAGTATTAACATATAAACCGCATTTAGGGTCATAAGTATCAGTTGTTTTTGTATATCCACCTTCCACTGATACTAAAAATGTTTCTATATCTTCTTCAAATCTTTTTTCGTTTGTTACATCTATGCTCATTATTTATCCTATATTTTAGATTCATCATTAACTATTATACCAAATACATTGTATAAATACTTTTGACCTAAACATTTTCCTAATGGAGTTAAAGAAGCTGAAGTTGTATCTAATTTATTCCAAAAAGAATTTAGTTTAGCAACTAAACTTCTTAAATCTGGACTAATTTGGGGGTGAAAATTATAGCGGTTATCAACCCATAAACCTTTTGGTAAATGACGATAAATATCATCACCAAATGTATAAGTAACAGCACAACCACTTGCTATAACAGTTCTCCCTATATCTCCTAAAAGATTTTCATTGATATTCATAAGTTGTTTTAAATACTTCTCATGATAATTATCTAATTCCGAAACATTTATGTTATTTAACACATGTTTTGATTGAAATAAATATATGAATGAAATGGCTTTAAGGTGATTATTTGTTAAATTCTCCATAGCTTTTATTGCAAGTGATAAAGTATTAGATTCTTCATCTATATCAGTAGTTATTTTTTGATATATCAAATCTGCAAGTATTTTTCTTTTATCAATGTCATTTGTTTTATATGCAATCTTATTAGCTTCAGCTATTGTTGCTAAAACATCAGGATTAGATAATTTTTCTTGTATTTGTGTTTCTGTAATACCATTGTCTGATAATAACTTTTGCACTTCTTTACCAACTAATAACGCATTTTCATTTCCTAGTTTAAGGGCATTTGTAATACCTTCTGCACAATTTATATTAGGAATTACACTTATATAGAAATTCTGATTTACAATGGCATTGTTAGAATAGTCATTATTATTGGTTGTACCTCCAATTTGATTAACAACCTTATCTGCGACTTTCATTTCTCCTTTTATATCTGTTTTTATCACTGCTTTAGCATTAACATTTGCTAATCCTGCTTGGATATTATTGTTTTCTAACATTTATTTATCCTCAATTTTCTAATCTTCTTTTATCATAACAATTAAAGCATCATTTCTATCAGAATAATTATCTCTTTTTCCAGTCATCAAGGAATTTGCAATATCATAAAATTCATCAGTGATGTCTCTTTTAGCATATATATGAGCTTTTGTTCTAATACTATTGTATTTTAATCTTATATCAACACTAACATATCCAGTTTTTAATTCATTCCAGTGAGCACAACAATCAACAAGGAAATCTTGCATTTCTACATATGCTTCTTCTTTCTTTCGTTTATAGTAAAGTTTTTCTTCTCTTCTATATCTTAACCACTCAAGAAACAAAGTTGTTCCACAAGATATTAATGCACCGAGCAATACTAATAATGCCTCTTTCATTAGCAAACCTCTTTCTTGCCTGTTACGTATTCGTATATCAATGATTTTTTATAGGTTTCAAGTTCTGATATCAACTGTTCTTTCTTTTCTATCAATTTGTCTATTTCTGCACATTTAGCATTAAGATAAGAAACAATTTCTTGCTGTTCAACAATAGATGGATAAATTATAAGAAAATTATTCAATGTTGTTAATGATAAGTTAGCAATAGTTGTTCCATTCAAACTTAAATCCATTATTGTTTTAGCAATAGTACTTTGTAAATAATATCTAAGAAATTGTTTTGATTCTTTGCATTTAAGTGTTATATAACCAGCACTTTTACCTAATAATATTTTTTCATTATTATAATAAGATGTTTTTCCATACGTTGCACCATTTAATGTTATCAAAATGGTATTTTCATTCATAATAGGTTGTTTGTATTTAGCAAATTCAATTTCATTTATCCTACTTGTATCACTTTTAAATACTAATGCCTCAGCTCCTATATTGTTTCCATTAATAAAATAGATGTTTCCTTCTGTATCGTAATTTGGTGTAGAATGAAGACCATCACCAATTTCAATAGATAAATATTTTAATTTTACAGTTCTCCAATCTTCAGGTATTTTGCCAATCCACGTTATTCCACTATCTTTCATTGGTCGGTTTGGTCGAATGCCTTTTGTTACAGCTTGAGTTATAACAGCCTGTTTTAACTTTTTGTATTCTTCAATAGAAACCTTTGTCTTATCCAAAACAGAATCTATATGGCTACACTTTTCGTCCAAAAATTCAGCTATTTTCTGTTGCTCTTCTTTATTAATTATTAAAATTGGAATATTTAGCAAATCATTTACGTTCAGAGAACTTCTGACACCATCATCACCTAAATGATTAAATATTTCTCTGTGCCACATTGATAAATAATAATATTCTCCATATTTTGGATATATTTTATCATTTGGAGTTAGAATAATATATGCTGGAGAAACAATACCTTCAATAAAGGGACATAGCCCAACTCTACTTGTAGAGACGTTTTCTAAATCAATTAACTTAAAAACTAAATCATTTTTTCTAAGTATTTGGTAACTATTAAATGCCTCAGGTTGCAAACCTTTACTATCATCTTTTGAGCGTTTAATCACTCCTTTTAATGTTAATGCTAACCTATCAAATAAATTAGAATTCTCGCCAACAATATCTTTATGGTGTGTGAAAAAATGCTTAGTACGATTAATACCCCAATCTTCAGGAATTTCACCAATCCATTCTATTCCACTATCTTTCAATTTGTGTTTGTTCAAGGTCTGTAGTCTCCACTTCAAATATGGTTTCTGATAATTTTTCCATTTCTTTTAATGATGGTATAAAAAAAATATTAATTTGATTTTCAATGCTTTGTAGTAAACTGTTAAAAATAAAGTAAGTATTAAATAGAACTTTTAGATTAGAACACCATTTATCTATTTCAGAATCTGAAAATGAAAGTTTATTAATCTTAAATATTGAATTTGAATATAAATAAAAAATATGGTCTCTTATTTCTCCCCTTTTAAGATATAAATGATGTTGCATAAACTTATAAAAAAATCTGCAAAATGAATGATTTTGAGGTCCAAGGATATATTGATTTCCTTGAGAAAGAAAAAGCTTACTTAAATCATCATTGAGGCTTAATTTTTCATATAGTTCTAAAAATGTAGCTGATAGAGCCTTTAAGTCGTCATAAAGTTCATGTTCATCCAACAGAAATACATCATTTTCCTGCAAAAAATCTGTTAATATTCTAGAATTTTCACGGTATTGTTTTATCATTTCATTTGGTGTCTGATAAAATGTTGTTTTTTGATATTCATATCTTAAATCTTTATCAATATCTAATGTAGTTATTTGAGCCAACTTACCAGCTTGTTCAAATGGATAACCAATATTTGATGGCATAAAAAGACCAAGAAATTCTATTGTATTAATTTTAAACTGTTTAAATATCTTTTTTAATTCAAACATTTTTTGTTGCTTATATTTGAACAAATTATCTAATTTCCATTGTTGAGTTTGTAGATTTAATTTTTGAGTAAATTGTTCTTGTTCTTTTTTTAATTGCATTTTAAACTGAACACTTTGTTGCTCTATATTTTTTTTTGCTAGGTTATGTGAAACTATTGATAGTATAATCGATGCAACACCTATAATGACAGGTCCCCAAGCACTTAATTGTTCTGTAAAATTGTTAGATAATGCTAAGTTAACAGTGATATTCATTTACATATCCTTTATTTAGAAAACTTGAAATAATTTGTTTCGTTGTCAGCATTTTATTATAGTTATTTTCTGCTATTGAATTTATTGAATTATTCTTATCAGCTTCGTTTATAAAGAAGTTCTTATCCATTAGTTAGACTCCTTATCAAACAAGGCTTTTAATGATGTAGCTATATCACTTTCTAATCCGTTTATTCTTTCTACAATGCTATCTGTTGATTCAGGTGCTTTATATTCATAGAAATACCTTGTCATAGGGATTTCATATCCTACTTTTGTTTTCTTTTTGTCTATCCAAGCATCAGGAGCATATGGAAGAACTTCTCTTTCAAAATACCTATCTATATCTTCATCCAAAGGTACATTTTCAGTATCTCTTAATGAAGCATCAGCAACAGGTTTTCCATTTTTCTTAACTATATTTCCATTTTCATCTTTTTGAGGTCTTTCTACTACTATTTTATTGTAGCCAAATTCTACAGTCTCAAAAATCTTGCTTTCACAATACATGCCAGACTTATCACCGTATATTGCGTTATTCTTATATTCACCATAGGCTTTTACTATAAGTTCTCTACAGGTATCTGTAATATCATTTCTCTTATATCCTATAGACTTTCTTCTCTGTTCATAACAATGAGAAGCATCTATTAATTGAACTTTACCTGATCTATAAGAAGGTTTATTCTTAGATAAGACCCAAATATACGTACTGATACCAGTGTTCATAAATTGGTCTGTTGATAATTGAATAATAGCATCCAACCAATCATTTTCTAATATGTATTGCCTAATATTAGATGGACCAGAACCTGCATCCCCGGAAAATAGTGGTGAGCCATTTTGAATAATAGCCATTTTACCATCTGGAGCTAGTTTAGATAATCCATTAAGTACAAAAAGCTGTTGTCCATCTGAAATTTTAGGTAAGCCTGCACAAAATCTTCCAGTAGCAAGTTTTGCTTCAGCTTCTACTGCTTTTTGTTCTCTTTTCCAATCTATTCCAAAAGGAGGGTTAGAAATACAATATTTAAAGGTGTATCCGCTAAATTGGTCTTCTGATAATGTATCACCGAATCTCATATTATTAGGGTCTCCCCCTCTAATCATCATATCGGCTTTTGCAATAGCATATGTTGAAGGGTTAAACTCTTGACCAAAACAGGTAACTTCGACATCTTTATTTACTACATGGATTCTTTCTTCCATACAAGACAACATCTGAGATGTTCCCATTGTCATATCATACACTGTAACATTGCCTTCGGATGTTAAATCAGCTTCATTAAGTAAGATATCTGTCATAAGATAAATGATATCTCTACTTGTAAAGTGTGCTCCTGCTTCTTCTCCATAAGATTCTGAAAATCTTTTAACAAGGTCTTCAAAGATATATCCGCAATCTACAGCACTAACTTTATCTGGTCCTAAATAACCTTTTGCACTGTTAAATTCTCTTATAACAAGGTAAAGAGTGTTGCTTTCAACCATTCTTTTGATAATGCTATCAAAATCAAACTTTGCTAAAACGTCTTGTACATTTGAAGAAAATCCTGCAAGATAATCTCTGAAATTTGACTCAATATTTTCAGGGTCAGCGACCAAAGAATCAAACGTAAATTTACTGGTATTATAAAATTGGTATCCAGAAGCCTTGGTTAAAAAGCCATCTATAACAGCCAACTCTTTAACTTTTTGATACTGTTCCTGTACTACTTGGTGTGTTGGCATAAGACAATCGTTAAATCTTTTAACAACAGTCATAGGAAGTATAACTAAGCCATATTCATGAGGTTTAAAAGGTCCTCTTAGCATATCTGCAACATTCCATATTACAGTAGCTTTTTCTTGTATATTCAATCCCACATTAGATACAGTATTAGTCATATTCCACACCTCTTAATATTAAATTAAGTGTAGCATAAAAATGTGTTTTTTAATATAAAACGTAGATAATACTGAATAAATAAAAACTTAACAGTTATAAATTAATTTAGTATGAAAATAAACATTAAGATGAAGTTAAAACGGTTCTCTCGACAGGTCTTAGGAGTCCTCTTTTTGTATCTTCTTGGTCTATAAGTTGAACTCGTGTCATTACTTCTTCTTCAGTAATAATATCGGTAATATTATTAATTAATCTCTCTTGCGATTCTTCATCATGATAATAGACCTTTATAGTGGCATTTTTATCCGCATCCAATATATGTTTCAATATTTTATGGTCTGATTCATCAAGGGAATGTCCAATTATGTGAAAGACGGGATTTGTGTTAGGAAGCTTTATTAACCTTAATAATTCCTGATACGGTTCTATTGTATTATATTTGTGTCTTTGGTTATGTTTTTGAAAGATATTAAATTGAGAAGAAATTGTTTTAGGATTATTTGAAGCCTTAAAGCTTTTTGTTCCAAGTATAAGTTCACATTCGTTACTATTTTGAACTTTGCCATGTACGAATATCGTTTCAATACTATATTCAGTATTAGGATTTCTGCTGTGGTCATACAGTTTAAAACATGTATCAGTATAATTAAAACTTAAAACATATAATCTAGTATTATTTGATGGCAAAGTTAATATATATTTATCATCCCTAACTAATTTAGCCATAACCTCATTAATTAGATATCGCTCAAAAGCCTTTGTGAATTCTCGCAGTTGGTCGTATAGAAAATTAATAAAGAATTCAGATTTGTCAAAATGCACGCAGTACGGACTTTCATCTTCTATAATCTCATAATTATCATAATCTTTATGCCTAGCTTTAGACAAATATGGATTATCATATTTGCTGAAACTATAAAAATCAAAAGAGTTGCCTGATGCATTTATGGTTAAAATTTGCGGGCAAGTATCTCTTGTAATTCCACTATTTGTAACTATTGAATGATTATTTACAATTTTTATAACATTATAAATTTCCTTTTCTAAGTCAATCCAAGTATCTCCAAGTCTTTCTTGTTTGTTAATAAAGTGCTTTAACCAAAGATTAGTAGCGAGGCAATTTTTATAATCAAAATACATTGCAGGTTCAGATGTTTTTGCCTGTTCTTTGCAAAAATCTAAAAAGTCCTTATATGAAGTCTTTAAGCCATGTGCTAGGTCAAAACCATTCCCTATAATCAGAATATCCATTATTCATCCTTTAATATTGATAACTGTATTATACGCCAAATACAGCAGAAAAGTCAGAAGCTATAAATAAACAACCTATTTTATGCTAATATAAATCTATGATTAAATCTTTTAATTGCAAGGAAACAGAAAA
>CALUQF010000050.1 GCA_944322835.1 Candidatus Gastranaerophilales bacterium
TCTCATAACTACTATATAGGACGTGCTGAAGCGGATATTACAAAGTGGGTAGAATACTTTGTTGAGGGAATGGCAGTTGCATTTAAATCAGTCTATAAAAAGGCTAAGGATAATGAAAGTTCTAAAGATGAAGTTAAGGTATTAAGAGAACTTGACTCTAAGCAACGTCAAATACTTAATCTGTTTGAGACCCAAAAGTATGTTACAGCAAAAGAGATTGCCGATTTCTTCAAATTTGCACCTCGTACGGCAAGATTGCTTGCTTTCGAGTGGGTTGAAGCAGGATTTATTATTGCAGAAGGTGAAGGAAGAAAGCGAAAATACAGATTGAATGATAAATACGAGGCTATTTTGTAAGCTTGCAAAAATGTAAAATATATGCCTGTCATTTTGTAGAATATAGGGGCTTAATTTATCCATTTTATAGCTGTTTCCCCTTCATATTCTTTTATCCTCACAAACCAAGCAAAGGCAATAGCATTGCTGTTATAAGTTTTAAAATCCCCATTTTTAGCACAATTAATGCGTGAACTTGATATATAAATAGTTTTAGGCGGATATAAAGGAAAAAGTTCCTTACTGCTCAGGCTTTCTAAGAACAGGACTTTTAGTAATATACAAACCTTTCTGCCTTCATCAACTTTATTTAAAGCATGTTCAACAAATTCTTGAGCGTACTTGTAAGGCTTATTAAATTACTTACTATCGAACTGCAAGTTAGAAGGCAGAAAGGTAAGCTATGACTATAACTTACCTTTCTCTTATTTCATAAATTTTGACTCTTGTCGCAAAAAATACGCCTGCCGCGATTCGAACGCGGGACCCTCTGCTTAGAAGGCAGATGCTCTATCCAGCTGAGCTACAGACGCATATATAAATTATTAAATTTTCTGAGACATAAGCTCAAAAGCTTAGGCTCAATTTATAAGATATCACATAAAGCTTTTTTTGCAAGAGTTTTAGTTAAAAATTTTTCCGGCTAATTTGAAAGCTGATCTTTAGTAAAATATTCAATCCATTGGATTAAATCAGAAATTTCATATGGTTTAGGCAGATACAAATCAGCTCCTGCATCTAATATTGTTGTTTTGTCGTGGATATTGCTGGTAACAATAATTTTAGAATTTACAAAATTTAATTCCTCTTTCAAATATTTGCAAGTATCTAAACCGGACATATCATTACCGCTGTCTAAAATAATTATTTTGGGCGGGTCATTTGTCTCAAAATCAAGTGTATCTATAACATTATACCCCTGAAGCTCCAGTGTTGTTCTCAATAATAAAGCCAGCGCATCGTCGGGTTCATTAATATATATAGCATTATTATTCTCTAATGTATGAACAGAATGTTCTCCTGTGAGTTTAATTCTATCAATCAAATAGTTAGAACCGCTCGGCACTTTTGCTTTTCTTTTGATATAATTTAATTTTTCAATCAGTTCTGCAGGTGTTTTTATTAAATCATAATTACTAACAATTCCGCTGATTAAGATAGAGACAGGATTTACCCTCATACCTGCCATTCTATCGCCTTTTAACAGCATATAACCCCGTTTAGCGTCTGTAGAAGAATAAAATTTGGGAGCTACAGTATCAAATGCGAATGTCAAAAAAGCTGCAAGTTTTTCTGCACTATAGGAGCCGGTTATTATGATAAAATTAGTATCATTTATTTGACCGAGAAAATCCGATGTATCTAATGCGGATTTTGTTATTGCAATTAATGTTTGAACCAGTTTGTCTCCTGCAAGTTCAGAATAGACACTCTTATAATTGCTCAAATTTTCTATACTAAGCAGAAGAATTGCATATTTATTATCAGAGTTAAGAACCCGCTTGAGTGCTTTATTAACAAATTTTTTATTAGGCAAAAGGGTTTTATTATCTAAATTTGACTCTATATCTCGTCTCAAATGTGCTTTTATACGGATTTTGAATTCATCAATATTTACTGGTTCACTTAAAAAATCATCTGCGCCATTTTCAAGTACTTGAATTCTATCCGAGCTTTCTGCGGATTTTGAAAGTGCTATTATAACAGGACGTGTATTAAAAGTAAGAACTCTAATTTTGTTGCAAAAATCTGCCAAATCTTCTTCTATACTGTCGGAAATGATTATAATATCCGGTTCCATTATCTGGATTTTTTGCATTGCATCTTTCAAATTTCTGGAAATTATAACAGAAGTTTGTTCATTTTCTAAACTTTTTTTATACTTTGCAGGAAGTTCTTTTCTTTTGTCTATAATTAAGATGCTTGCGAGCATTTCAGAGCCTCCTCTTCGCTGTATATTGGAAATAAAACCTCAAAAATTGAACCGGATTCAGAACTGGTAAAAGATATTTTTCCATTCATTTTTTCAACGAGTTCTTTGGTTATATAAAGTCCCAAGCCATTGCCTTGTGTTTTGCTTGTCAAGTGGTTTTCAAGACGGCTGAATTTTTTGAAAAGTTTATCATAATCTTCAGGTTTTATACCAATTCCTTCATCTTTAACTTTTATGCAAATCAAGTTTTTAAAAATTTGAGTTGATATATAAACACTTTTTCCTGCGTCTGAATATTTTGAGGCATTGTCTACCAAATTTGTTAAAATTTGTTGTAATTTATCTTCATCCAGAAGCGCTGGCGGTAAGTTATTCATTAATTGTAGTTCGTATTTATGGTTTTTGTATTGACTTTTTATTAATGTAACTACATTTTCAATTATTTTATTTACGTTAACTTTTTTTAAAATCTGACTTTCTGCATTAGTCTTGGACACCATAAGGATATTTTCTACAAGATGTATCAAGCGGTTAGACTGTTCTTCGATAATTCCGATAAACTTTTTCTTATCTTCATCTTTGATTTTATCCCAGGAATTTAAAAGAGTTTGTGAAAACCCCCTTATACTTGTAAGGGGGGTTCTTAATTCATGTGAAACTGTTGCAATAAATTCTTCTTCTATTGTAGACATAATTGATTTATAGGTTGAGGAGTTTAGTGGTTTAGGAGAAGTTATAAAAGCATTAATTTTTTTCTAAACTTCTCAACTCTTCTTATTCCTCGCTCATAAATTCTTTTTTTGCTTCTTCTATAGCATCTGAAAGGATATCTAATTGATCCGGTGCAAAAGTCACGCCTTTTTTTGTTGGAAGCCAGGTTGCACCGTCATCTGTTGTATAAAAAATTCTCAAATTAAAATAGCTTTTGCCCCGGTATTCTGAAATAGATATTTGTAATTGTTCAGTATCTGTTCTTTGAATGCTAGCTAATAATTTTGATTCTGCCATTTTTAATCTCCTTATCTGATTAATAATTTATATTCCATTTATCTGCCATAATTCTTGCTGCACAAGGTAATCCATTTGTAATATTGTTCTGGCAGCCGCCATTTGCATTTTGATATAATAAAATTTCTTCTGCAAAAATATTCTTATTATATGCTTCAGAACCTGCTGGCACCATATGCCCATTGTTAGTAAGGCCAAACAAAAATATATCCCGTCCAATTTGATTTGGTGCACCATTTCCGTTGGCATCAATAAAAATTCTCGTTATTACATCGTCATCTTCCGCTTCTGCTATACCTGCATCAGCAACATTTTGAGCTATAACAACAGAATTTACTTTTTTAAATTTATATGTAAGTGTATCGGCTAATAATCCTTCTCCAAGTGCATTACCCGAATAATCTCGGATATTATTCACATTATAATTATTTACTTCTTCTGTACCCATTAATCCCATAGTTGAAGCAAAAAGATTATCGTCATCTGTTATATAATCATCGCCTCCATCTTCCAGGATGTCTGAAAGCCTTATTGAAGCAAGATTTGCTGATGCAGTTTGATCTTCACTCCGGCTCTGTGCTTCTTGCATAATATTAACAAACCCGTTTTGTATAAGTTCCACAGTGCGGGCCACAGAATTAACATTCACATTGTTATTTGTGTTATTAACCAGCGGTGGTAATACTAATGCAGCAATAATACCCACTATCGCGACACAGATAAGAACTTCTGCAAGCGTAAAACCAAGTATCATTTTTTTCATAAAATTATCTCTCCTTGTTTTCTTTGATTATACCATATTATTTATAAATGTTAATAATTTGTCTAATAGGTTTATTTGGGTTAATATAAAAATATGAACACGGGGAAGATTGTCGTAGTCGATGATGAAAAAATAGTAACATCTGCATTCAAAACTTTATTGAAGGTAGAGGGTTTTTCTGATGCGCATTTTTTTAATAACCCTGTAGATGCTATTGATTTCTTAAAAAATAATCAGCCGGATCTGGTTATTTCGGATTTTATAATGCCGCAAATGAACGGATTAGAGTTTTTAACAGAGGTAAAAAAGATGTATCCGGAAGTTAGCAGAATTTTGCTGACAGGGTATGCCGACAAAGAAAATGCTATAAGAGCTATTAATGAAGTAGGTTTGTACAGATATATTGAAAAACCGTGGAATAATGATGATTTAATTATCAATATCAAGAACGGAATTGAGAGAAGTTATCTTTTAAGCGAACTTCGCAAAAAAATATCAGAGTTAGAGGTGGCTAAAGGCGAACTGGAAAAGTATTCACATAATCTTGAACAATTAGTTGAAGAGCGAACCAAGGATTTAAGACAGTCTAATGCAAAATTAGAGGGAATCGTTAATTATTGTGCTGACGGAATTATAATTATTGATGAGGACGGAATAATAGAGCAGGTCAATCCGGCCTGTGAAAATTTAATAGGGCTGGTTGAAAAAAAACTGGTTAAAACATCTATCGATGATTATTTATTTTCTGAAAAAACATTTATTTCAAAAGAGTTACATAAGCTTGAGGATAACGAACTTCTTTTGAGAAATTTTTATATTAAAAATCCATTGAGCAGTTTAGAGACTCCGGTTGAAATTAATTTTGCAAGGATTAATCCGGATGATGAGTTTAAACGCTTTGTAGGGGTCGTAAGAGATGTAACGGAGCAGAAGAAAGCAGATAAGTTGAGAGACGATTTTATTGCGACATTAACTCATGATCTGCGTACTCCGCTTTTAGCAGCTATTCAAACACTGAAATTTTTCCTTGAGGGCGCTTTGGGTGAGCTGGATGAGAAACAAAAGCATCTTTTAGCAACTATGCAGAAGAGCAATGAGGATTTGCTCGGGCTGGTTAATGCTTTATTAGAAGTATATAAATATGACGCAGAAAAACTTACTCTTGCTAAAACAAATTTTCCGGTATTCCCGCTTGTCGAACAAATATACAATGAGCTTTTACCGCTTGCGGAATCTAAAAATATTGAATTTATAATAGACTGCGATAATAAAAATATGATAATAAATGCAGACAGAAGCGAGATTAGACGGGTAATCTGCAATTTATGCGGAAATGCAATAAATTATACTCAAGAAGGCGGTAAAGTGATTATCACTCTAAAAAAAGAGAGTAAAGATTTGATTTTCTCAGTATCTGATAACGGCAGCGGAATCCCGCCTGAAGATATTCCAAATATGTTTCAGAGATTTTCGCAGGGTACAAGTAAAAAGCGTTCCACCGGAACCGGCTTAGGGCTTTATCTTTCCCGCCAGATTATTGAGTCGCACGGCGGAAAAATATGGCTTGAGAGCACGTTGAATAAAGGAAGCGAATTTTCATTCCTGCTTACGGATGTTGTGTGTGAAAAAGATTTAAAAGAAGGAAGTTTAGTATGATTAATGTTCTTTTAGTAGAAGACCATGAACTTTATAGAATGGGGCTTGCAATGCTTCTCGATAAAGCAGAAGGAATTACCCTTAAAGCAGAAGCCTCTGACGGACTGGACGGTATAAAAAAAGCGAGAGAAGTTTCTCCTGATGTTATTTTGATGGATATAGGACTTCCTAATGTAGACGGGATTGAAGCTACTCAAAGGATTAAAGATTTTAATCCTGATGTAAAAATATTAATTTTTACATCACGCGACAGCGAAGATGATGTTTTTGAATCATTTAAAGCCGGTGCTGACGGATATATAATGAAAGGTGCGACCCCTGAACAGACAATATCAGCAATAAAAGCAGTATATGAAGGGGTTGGCTGGATTGACCCTAATATTGCCAGAATGGTGTTTTCAAACCTCCAAAAACCCGGCAGTATGCCAATAAGTGAGCCTGAAGTAAAAAAAGGCAATAATACATACGGGCTTACAGAGCGTGAATTAGATGTTTTGGAACTAATGGTAGAAGGGCTTTCTAATCCACAGATTGCAGAAAGACTGGTCATTACAAAAGCAACAGCAAAAGCACATGTCCACAGCATACTGCAGAAACTCTGCGTAACATCAAGAACCCAGGCTACGGTAACTGCAATGAAAGAGGGATTGGTCTGATATGTATGAAGCTTTAGCCGGAGTTATAATGGCAATAAAGGTTCATCTTCAGGAGATGAAATATGGTGTTACAAAAAACAGCGATACTGTTGTTGCAGAAACTATTTATAGAAATAAAGTCGATAAAATCGGAGAAAGTGAAAAATATAAAAAAAGCCGTATGGCAGAATCCGGTTATATGACAGTTGCTGAATATGAAGCAAAATCAAGAGGAAAATCAAGAAAAGAAATTAACGATGAAATCTTAGATAAAGCTCAAATGCCAAAAGATTCAAATATGGTATATGTTCCGCAAAAGAAATTTCGTCTTGTAAAATACAACGACCCGGTAGGGAGTCCTGAATTGACTCTTCCGAGAAAATTAAACTTTGACAGGCAAATCAACGCACAGGGAATTGTATCCGGCGACTATACAAAGCTTGTTTATCCGGCAGTATATTACTATGCGGAATCTGATTGTACAAGCTGTGATTTATTTTTGATTAATTTAGACTCTTATCTTTCTAATACGGAAAAGGTTAAGAGGGCAAATATTGTAAATAAAGTCGATGAACCGTTAATTTCAACATCAAAAGATATTGATACAAAATTTATTTTCAGAACACTTACTCCGATTGATTTTTCACCGGACAACAAAAAACTTGTTGTAAAAGAAAAAGTCGGACACCGTCATGACGGGATTTGGAAAACTGATTTGTGGGTTTATGATTTTGAAAAAAAAGAGGCAAAAAAACTCCCACAAATTAGGGATGCAATTGTAAACTACTGGGCTTTAGCAGGCGGAGTTGATTTTGATGAAAAACGCTGGGATATTTATCCGATGGGGTTTGATGCAAATGACGACAATAGAGTTATAGTGTGTGCATATGCTTATACTGGAGAAGTCCCGAAGTTTTTGGGCACCTGGAGTATAGATGTTTACGGCGAAAATTCCCGCCTTGAGTCATTAGAAGGTGCTTATATTCCGGTATCAATAGTAGGATACAGGTTAGCAGAAGATATGGATGTAATGCCGGTATCTGAAGTTGAATTTGAGGCAAAACAAGCTAAAGCTCAAGAAAAAGCAAAGAAAAAAGAGGCTAAAGAAACTGAACGATTTGAAAACGGTATAAAGAAGCTTGAATACGAACGAAAACTTGAACAAATGGATATGCAAACCTTATTTAAAATCCAACAAAGAAAAAATTATCTTAAGGAAAATTATAAAAAAAGCCAGGATGGGCTAACTGGAAGTTAAAACACAAATTATATTCTATCCCCCGGAATTTGTTTTAGAACAATGGTTTTATGTTCATGAGTATCTTTATGTTTATTTTCCGTATTAAATAAAAATGCGAGCGGAATAAGAAGAAAAGCGATGAAAGCAAATGTTTCAAACACATCAACATAGGCCATTAACCGAGATTGCGTAAGCAAAGATTTGTACATATACGAGTTAGCTTTTATTGCGGCAAAAGAGCCAGATGCGTTCGACATAAATGTATGAACCAGGGCTGCAAATTTCTGCTGAAATACAAGATTAAAATTAGAAAGATTATCAACAAGATAAACCTGATGCATCTGGCTATGCCGTGCAACAAGAGTTGAAGCAACTGAGGCTATTATAGCCGTCATTGTACTTTTATTATGCAGACTAGAGCCATTAGTAAGCTCCGGTTTGGGAAGTGTTCCCAATACAAGCGATGAAACAGGTATAAAAGTCATTATTACCCCGATTCCCATAAGAACTTGAGGAATTGCAATATAAATAAACGACACACTTAAGTTTAAATTTATAAAGAATAGAATAGAAATTCCTAAAAAGAAGAATCCTATAGCGATTAAAATCCTGTTATCAAATATTTTCATCAAATAATTTATTGCAATCATCATTAATACACAGGAAGAAATACGCGGAGCAAGAGCAAAGCCGCTTAGCATGGCAGTATAGCCCATCATATTCTGTAAAAATTGAGGAATTAGAACGATTGACGAGAACACAATCATATTAACCGAAGCACTTAAAATAGTTCCGATTAAAAAGTTTCGGTCCTTAAATAATCTTAAATTAATTAACGGAGCGCTACTTTCCAATTCACGGATTACAAAAAACACAAACATACAAACTGAAAATCCTGCAAGCCAGCTTATCCATGCGCAGTCAAACCAGTTGTACTGCTGTCCTTTATCAAGCACTACCTGCATTGAAAGAAGCCACAGAACAAGTGAAATCATACCCAGATAATCAGTTTTTTTGATTTTTTTTCTCACCGCCAATTCCTCAATATTTGCATGAACCATTGATATTGATAAAATCCCCACAGGAATATTTACAAGATAAATCCACTGCCAATCCGCGTTATCTACAATAAACCCGCCAAAAGTCGGGCCTAAAATAGCAAAAACCATAACTGCTATTCCATACAAACTCATAGCAATTCCCCTTTTTTCCTGCGGAAAAGCTGCAAGCAAAATAGATTGAGCAAGCGGCGTCATAGGTCCTCCTCCGATACCCTGTATCAATCGGCCAAGAACCATTAAATTCAGATTTGGCGCCATAGCACAGACTAAAGAGCCGAATGTAAAAATCCCTATAAATATTTTTAAAAATCGTTTTCTACCCAAAACATTTTCCAGCCATCCCGACATTAAGATTAGGCAAGAATTAGCTATCATATATGATGTTATAATCCAGTTTGCTTCATCTATAGTTGAGCCGAAAAAACCAGATATATGCGGAATAGCAACATTTGTTGCAGAAGTGGCCAGACAGGCAAATGATGTCGGAAGCAGTATAGAAAGCGCAACCAGCCAAAGAGGTGCCGGTTTATGTTTATACACAACCTTAGCCATTACTTAACCTTAACTTCCGGAACAACAGACATGCCGGGAACTATATTATATTTTGAAATATCTTCCCTGAACACAATTTTTACCGGAACCCTCTGAACAATTTTTACATAACTTCCAACAGCATTTTCAGGCGGAAAAAGACTTGCTCTGGCACCTGTCGAGCGCTGGATACTGTCAACTTCCCCTTTGAATTTCTTCCCGCCGTAAGTATCTATTTTAATCTTTACCGGCTGGCCTTTTTTCATATTTGCAAGCTGTGTTTCTTTAAAATTCGCAACTATCCACATTGTCTCAGGAACAATTGCAAACATAGGCTGTGCTACCTGAACATAATTACCCTGTTCAACCGTACGATTAGTTATCCTGCCGTCTGCAGCCGCGTATATTTTGGTATAAGAAAGGTTTAACTCTTCCTGTTCAACTTCTGCCTCAAGACGTTTAATAGAGGCAGTAATTTCATCGTACTTTGCCTTTGCTGATTTATTATTTGACTGTGCTGCCGTTAATTTATTCAAGCTGGCATCGTAATCCTGTTTTGAAGAAATTCCTTTCTCATACATCTTAGAATACCTCTCATAATCAGCCTCAGCAAATTCTAAATCCGACAAACTTCTTGTAACCTGATTTTCTGTATTTACAAGAGAAGCCTTAGCCTCATCAAGCTTTGCCTTTGTTTCTTTAAGCTTGGCCTCATAATCCTTAGGGTCAATTTCTAAAAGAAAATCACCCTTCTTAACTTCCTGATTATCTTCTATATTCAAATGAAGTACCGGTCCTGCAACACGCGGAGCAACTGTTATTACATGGCCTTCTATAAAAGCATCATCAGTAGATTTGTAATAAACAGTATGAATTGAATAAAAAATCCCGCAAATTAAAAATACAATTGCAGTTACAGCGGGTACAATAACCCTCTTTTTCATATATTCAGGGCGTGTATCTTCTACTTCTTCTATTATATCTTCGGCTTGATTATCTTCCACTTCTTTTCTCCTTTATATTTGTAATTTAACTTTGTCTCTTATATTCATATTCATTTTTTCTAATGTGCTGAATGTAACAGCGAGTTCTTCTTCCGTAATATTTGCAGTTATCATTTTTCTTAACTCAACATCAGTCGGAAATATCTTGTCTCTGGCCTCTTTCCCTTTTTCTGTCACAACAAGTTTGTAAATCTTCCTTCCGTTTGAATCGGGAATCTTTTCTATAAACCCATTCTTGTGTAATATTTCAATAATTCTTGAAATATTGGCCCTGTCTTTAAGAGTAATTTCTGCAAGCTGTCTCTGATACATTATTCTCTTGTTTTCCAAAAGCAGGTTTAATATAACATACTGATCGGGCGTAAGCTCAAACTTTTTTTCTGCAAAAGTCTGGGAGGAGAGCCCCCTGATAAAAGTACCGGTAATAAAAACCAGCGCGCCTATTCTTCCTTTTAAAAATTCTCTATACATTTTTACCTTCTATTTATAAAAATATTCTTGTGATGTAATTACATCACAAGAATATTATAATATCAAGTAAATTTTAAAGAACTAATAGTTCATTTGATAACCTTCCGCAATTACTCTTGCAGTACATCCATATCCATCAACTATCGCACCATCCCGACAATTTCTATTAGTAGCACCGGCAGTGTTCCACATATCAGTATTACCTCGATTGTCCAAAATAGAAACATCTAAGCCGCCTATGGGGTACAAAATCCCGTCATCCCCAAGGTAGAATGCAAAAATATCACGTCCCAATGTGTTAGGTGCGGCAGAACCATTAACATCAATATATACGTCAGCTGCTTCATTAAATAATGCACCACCTTGGTTAATTATAGCATCTTTTTCCGCTTGCGTAGGATTCGTGTCTGCATTTGGAGTTAAAAAGTATGTAATTCCATTTTTTGATTCGATAATATGATTAACTCCGGCGTTTCTTTGTGGAGCAGCTCCCATAGTATTAGTTAAAGCAGTAGAAGCATCTGGGTTCATGTTTTTAGAACCAGTAGCTGTCATTGTGCTAGGAAGGTTATTAGCACCATAGTATTGGCGCACCAAATTCCCAGCTCCGTTTTCTTCTTCAGTCGCTTCCTGCCCCAGATCCCTATAACCATTGATACGCAAAAAACGTCCAAGATTACCGGCAAAACTTGCTCGTGATCCCGCATTTTGCCAAGCCCTTGTTTGGAACAATGAGCTAACATTTTCTGATACTAACATAGCATTTAAAGCATTTTCTAAATTTGAAACTGCGACAGACAATTTAGCAGCATTAGCTTGATTCCGGCCGTTTGCAACAAGCGCTGGAGCTGTTAAGGCTGCTACAACGCCGATAATACCGAGTGTAATCAATACTTCCGCCAGCGTAAAACCAAGTTTTTTCATCATATAAGCTCTCCTATAAAGTGTTACATTGAATGTAACATAATACGTATTGTGTTACATAGGGGTAAAATAGACATTTGGCTTGGTTCTTGGATGCATAATAAGTAGTTTCCCCTTATAATAAGTAAATTCCAGCATTTCTTCTATTCATTGCTGCAAGCATACCACAGCACCCATCCTCGCCCTCCGGGAGAGGAGCTTCGCTGACTACGTTAGTTTTTTGTTACTTTTAGATTACAAATATAAAAAAGAAGCAAAACTTCTTAAATATACACAATAAACAAAATTTATTTTAAATTCTTGAGAATCTCAATACACACT
>CALUQF010000051.1 GCA_944322835.1 Candidatus Gastranaerophilales bacterium
CTTTAAGCCTACTCGGCTTAGCCGGCTCCATCTGTTCGCTATCCGGACTCCCGTCCGTCCGCAAATCCGCTCCCGCAGGGGGCGAGGAGAGTGCCAAGCAAGGCGTAGAGTCTAGCTGCCCCGCCAGATTGACCTCTGTGTGGGAGCTTACTGCGCTTAGCGTACAGCATTCCTGCACCTGTAGAAAAGAAATATGTCCTTAAACTTCAGCTAAACTTTTAAACTACCCGAAATCTATAAATCTTTCTTGATTATTATACTTTATTAATTCTACATTGATTGAATTAGTAATGGTTTTTCTCCAAAGTGCAACAAAACTTAATATAAGTCTGTTTTTGTTATTATATTGATTATTGGCATGCAAATGGTAAAATAAGCTTATGGAAAGCTTAGCAGAATTTTTACAAAAGAGACGGGAAAAAGCGGGATTATCTATTACAGGACTTGCTAATAAAACAAGCATAAAGCTGGAAATACTTGAAGATATTGAGTCCGGCAAAGAGCTTTTTCTATCCGTCACACAAAGACAACAATTGGCAAGAGTTCTCAAATGCTCTATTAAAGAATTAAAAGAGCATGAGCGAGAATTCCGGTTTGATGTTGTTAGAGAAGAGTCTATTGATAATTTAAAAAGACAAATTCTTAACCATGAAACGAATTTAAAATGTCCGATTTGCGGAGAACCTCTGATTACAAGAATAGCAAAAATGTACGATTTGGAGGATAATCTTATTTTACAGCCAAAGGCACATTGTGTTAAATGTATTTTTCAAATTAAGGAGTAGCATGAAAAAAAGTTTGTTAATCTGCTTATTATTAACAGCATTTATATCTCCGACTTTTGCCGGCGAAGATAATGATTTGAGAACACTTTTTTTGAATAACAAGGCCAGAATTTGTGCAATAAATATAAGAACATTTAATGCTCAGGATGTTAACGGGAATGAAATTATTGATGAGGACGAAGTAAGCGGTAATTTTCTGAATGCAATAGACAGATTAGATGAAATTGCCAACCTTGGATTTAATACTCTTCATGTACTGCCAATTACACCGGTAGGAAGGCTTAAGGCGTTAGGGACTGCAGGGTCCGTATATTCCGCCGCTGATTTCTGGAGTATTAACTCCCAGCTTGTTGATAAAAACTCTGAATTATCAGATATTGAACAGGCAAAAAAATTTATTGATGAATGTCATAAAAGAAATATCCGCGTAATAATAGATTTGCCAAGCTGTGGAGCGTATGATTTGTTCTTAACCCACCCGGAGCTCTTTCTTAAAGACAGCCGGCAATGTTCTATTGTACCAACAGATTGGACAGACGTACGTTTGTTGAATGTTGGAACCAATAAGAAACTTAACCAGGATGTTTTAGATGCTCATAAGAAATTTGTAGATATGGTCTTAAAAATCGGAGCAGACGGTATCAGAGCCGATGTTGCAACGATTAAACCCGCCGCATTTTGGCAGGAAATAATAAAATATACGCGCTCTAAAGATCCGGAATTCATGTTTCTGGCAGAAGCCTCTGACTCTTGGAGAGAACCTCCGAGCATTTATGCATCTTTCACTCCATATGACAAACTCCTGCAAGCAGGATTTGACGGTTATTATGGCAGTTTCTTTAATCTAAAAGACTGGAATGCGGAACAGTTTATTGAACATATTAAATTTAACCAGAAACTGCTTGACTCATATAAAGAGCCTAAAAGTGTCATTCTAAGTTTCTCAACACACGATGAAATAAGTCCGATTCTTTTACATGGCGAAGATTTTTCAATAATGATTGCCTGGCTGAACGCAACTTTGCCTTTTAATGCTTATTGTGTTGATGGTTTTTTCAACGGTGATTCTTATCTCTATCCTTGGGCGAATACAAAAGCGCAGGATACGGAGACAGATGATATTTATTATTTCGTACACAGAGGAAAGATAGATTTATTTAACTTTTCGAGAAAACCCGGCGGTGACAACGATAAAATCTTATATAATTTTAAAAATGCAGCCGCCTTCAGAATTAATAATTCCGATTTAATAGCTAAAGGGGATTTTATCCCACTAAAAACTGATAATGAAAAAGTTTTTGCATTTCGGAGAGATATGAATAAAAAATCAATCATTGTTATCGGTAATCTAGATTTTAAAAATCCTCAATATAAAATTACTATAAAAGCTCCAGGTGTCCGTAAAAAGAATGATTTCGCTATTCTTACAGGTAACGAGAATATAAAAACTGCACGTAATAAGATTCTTACTGATATGGATGCGGGAGAAATTAAGGTTATAGAAGCTGTCAGGCTGTGAAAGGAGATATAATGCAAAGTAATAAAATAGTATTTACGGGAATGAGACCGACAGGGAAATTACATTTAGGCCACTATCTGGGGGTTATAGAAAATATGGTTAAGCTCCAGGATGAATACAAATGCTATTTTTTTATTGCTGACTGGCATGCTCTTACAACGAAATATGATAAAACCGAAAATCTAAAACAAGATATTCTGGAAGTTACAATGGATTGGCTTGCAAGCGGGATTGATCCGGAAAAGTCAACAATTTATGTCCAATCGCTAATCCCTGAAACAGCAGAATTGCATATTTATTTAAGCATGATAACTCCGCAAAACTGGGTTGAAAGAGATCCTAATCTTAAAGATATGGCTAAAATTTTACGCTCTAAAGAAGGGTTTGCATCTCAAATTAATTACGGGCTTATGGGCTATCCTGTACTTATGACTGCTGATATTCTGTCTTTTAACGCAGATTTTGTACCGGTTGGAGTTGATCAGGTTGCGCATGTTGAATTAACAAGGGATATCGCGAGAAGATTTAATAATATATATAAGACAGATTTCTTTAAGGAAACACAGCCGCTGTTAAACAACTGTCCTTTATTATGCGGCCTGGACGGTAATAAAATGGGAAAATCTTTCAATAATGATATAAAGATTTCCGACAGTGAAGATGTTACGGCAAAGAAGGTTATGTCTGCAATCACAGACAGAAGTCGTATGAGAAAAGATGATTTAGGGCATCCGGACGAGTGTGAAGTCGCTTTCAAATACTGGAAAATTTTTGGTACGGAAGATGAAATTAGAACAATCAGATGTGAGTGTGAAAAAGGCCAAAGGGGTTGTGCGGATTGCAAAAGACAGCTTGGAGCAAAAATTAACGAAAAATTTGCACCAATCAGGGAAAAACGTAAATATTATGAAGAACATCCAAAAATTGTTGAAAAGATTTTGAGAGATGGCTCTGAAAAAGCCAGAGAAGAAGCTGGAAGAATTATAAAAGAGGTAAGAAAACTTGTAAAAATGTTTTAATCCTGACAGCATGTTTGTCAAAATTAAATACTTGTTATTAGATTGGACATCTCCCCCCTCACCGCATCCGTAGTTTTCGCCCAAAGCTCAAACACGGCTGCTCCTCTCCAGCAGGTAGAGGGAAGTGTTACGCTTTGGGCGTATAGATAAGAGTTAAGAAAAAGTACATGCGAAGCATTCTCGCCTTACAGGCACTAGTATCCACAGGGCGCGAGGGAAGTACCACGCCAGGCGTGGCATCATTCTGAGGAAGCTATAGCGACCGAAGAATCTCCTGCAAAAGGAATCAAACATTAACGAGATTCTTCGGGCCCATAGAATGCTTATTCCCGCACTCAGAATGACGCTAAGCCTGGCATGGCGGTCCCTTCACCGGGCGTGGAGACATAGGGTGCAAATTTTTGCACCAATTACTGCTGATACAGTTCAATTTTGTAGATATTTTGTAAACATTTGTAACAATTTTAGTTAAAACACTAAAGTTTTCTAAAAAAAGTGCCGTAAATAATATTACAAACGTATATTAAATGTAACTTAATAAAATTTCAAAATCGGAGGGATTATGGCAATTTCAGATTCATTTAGTTTAGACAGAGCAATCGGTTCTCAATCATACGCTTACAAATGCTGGTATAACTACAATTATGGCAATAACACAATGGGCATATCAGCAAGTGATATGGGTGAGATAACTCAAACCTGGAACGGTGAGTTATCGAATTGGCACGCAACAGCTATGGATGACGAAAATGCTTATGAAATAGAAGATGATGATTTTGCCACAGCTTATGATAATGGTAAATCGACTGTACAGGATCAAACCGGCTACGAAGGCGGTGGTAAAGGTAAAATGGCAACACGTTCAGCAGCAGATTTAGGTCTAGGTGTAACCGGTGCTCTTGCAACGACAATTGGTTCTAATGTAGCTAGTAATGTAGGGAAGGCTATTACAGGAGATCTTATCGGAAAAACAGGAGCTAAGCTTGCTGGAAAAGCGACCACTAAAGCTGCTCAACAAACTGCGGATAAAGTGGGTTCCGCAAATGGCTCTTGGATTGTTGCAGCACCATTGGCACTAACACAGGGGACTTTATACATGGCTAAAAAACCTAATAAAGACCAAAAAGAAGCATGTGATGACTTGCAAAATGAAATGACAAATTCACAGAATGCTTTAACTTCAGCACAAGGTGATATGCAGACATATGGTGAGGAAGTTATTGCACTATCCGATGAGGCCGCTGTTTATAATGAAGATGCAAATGAAACTGTTGAAGAAAATAAAGCAGAATATGATATGTATAGAGCTTCTTATGAAGCCTTAATGGCAAAAGTTGAAGCTGGTGAAACCCTGAGTGAAGATGAAAAAGCCTTGTTAGAGGAGCTTGTGCCAATAATGCAAGAGCTCGGAGTTACAATTGAAGAAACTTCTACTGATACTACAGATGCTGTAACTGAAATATATGACGAAATGGGTACATATCAGGAAGGCTATGATAATGCAGCTGCAACAATGGCAGAAGTTCAAGGCGTAACCGATTTCGCTGAAAGCTTTGATGAGGCGACAAAAACTAATTGTGTTGTTGAGGCTGTTGCACAAGGTCTAAATGCAGCCTCTGGCACAAAAGCCGGAATTCAAGCAACTTCGTTTGCAGCATCAGGCAGTTGGGCATTTGGTGCAACATCTTGGGCCTTTGCGTTTGCAGCTATGGGCTTTGCGGGGGCTGGTATGAGCGCAGCAGGAACTGTACAACAATCAAAATGGGCCGGTGATGTTGGAACAGAAATAGACATGAGAAAAGCCACTCAGGATTTAAACCTTACAACAAATGATGTTTATTCTGAATCCATTGACGGCTACGAAGGTACAATGGCTACTGTTGAAGACCTGTCAATGGCTATTCCGGAAGACATTGAAGAAATGACAGAAGAAATGGAGATTCCGGAAGAGGCACCACAAATTCCAACAGGTGAAGGTGCTCAAACAAAAATGGCCGGCGGTTTAGGATTAGGCGTAGCTTCTGCAGCTAATGGCAACGGAAATCAGGCTGATAACAGTACAGGTTCCGGAACAGGACTTGGAACCGGCGGTTTAGGCGGTGATAATGGCGCTGACAAAGATAAAAAAGACAAAAAGGTTTAAATGAGAACTTCTTTCTCATTCTTATAAGTTACATATCCCAAAGGCGAAGCGGGCGGTTTGCGCAAAAACTTCGCCTTTGTGTATATTATCCCGACTTTTGAAGGTTGTTTTGCGGAAGAATATTTTCTTGCAAGTTTGCAGCATTCGAAAATCGTTAATTCATCCGGTTCTTTTTCATTAACCCGTAATAAAACATGCGAGCCGGCGCATAAACGTGTATGAAACCAAAAGTCCTCATCCCGGGCAAACTTTGAAACGATATAATCATTTTGCTTGTTATTTTTCCCTATATATACATCAAATCCGTTGATTTGGAATTTTAAAAGTTCCTGCTTATCTGTTTTTTGCGGTTTTGAATCATTCAATCCCAACTCTTCTTCAATTTCTTTCAAGTCAGAAAGCTTGTCAGAGGATTCTATACTATAAATAACATTTTCATAATAATCCTGCTGAATTTTTAAATCCTCTAACATGGATTGAGACTTTTCTTTTGTTGTTTTAGATTTTGTATAAAGTTTATAATACCTTTGAGCATTTTCTTTTAAGTTTTTCGTTTCATCAAGCTCTATTTTAATCGTCCTGTTATTTACATAATCAAAAACTTCTATATCTTTTTGATAATCTGTCTTTTGGTAAATATTTGCTGTTAATAATTCTCCGTATAACTTATATTTTTCTGTATTGTCACGTTTTTTTAAAAGCAAGCTTATCTTGTCCATAGAATTTTTTACCTTTTTTAGCTTAGGTTGAACTATGGCTAACAATTTTGTCTTTTCTTCTTTTATATTGATATTCTCTTGAAGTTTAGAATAATAATCATCTAAAATATCATTCACAGTATATGAAGGAGGGTAATCAAGTGATTTATACAAACAAGGGATTTCAACATTTAACTTTGGGGCAGGAGGGTAAATATATTTAAGACCGCCCTGTAATTCCCTGTAGCGGCTCTTTTCTGAACCGACATTATGTGCACAGCCTATTATTATTGATGTCGCTCTATCATATAAAATAATATTTGAGTGCTTTCCCATTAACTCTATACAAAGACAGAGTGAGCGATTTTGTGATAATTCATCTGTCGTTTCAAAAAACAATTCCAAAATTCTTTCGTTTTCAACAACTCTCGCATCATCAATTTTACACCCTTCCAGATATTTTCTCAAAAGCATACAAAACATTGGCGGGTGCTTTGGAATCTTTAATGCTCTCCTTGCCTCCCCTTCCGGTGTCATAAACGCAAGGTGGTATATCTGGGGATTAATGTTGATATAGAGTTTTCTGCTCTCGCCATTATTCCTGAGTGAAAATATAAAATCTCTTCTTGTCGGCTGTTGTATTTTTTGTAGCCTTGAGCCGATTATAAAATCTATATTTTCCTCAAAAAAATCCTTAAGAGTAAGAAAATCTATATTTATCATTATCTTCCTCTATAATATCTGTTACTGTAGCTGGATTGGTAGTTAGCATAATTTGTATAGTTATTATACATTCTGTTTCTTGTTGCATAATTAGACTGGGCTTGCCAATAGGGCATCGGCTTATAATTAACCTGCCGATTGTAATTATTTCTGTAGGATTGTGCAGACATCGTTTTATATGCATATGGATTTATAGAATCAGCATAAGCGGAACTGCATATTATTAGCGATATCAATAATATTAAAAACCTTTTCATACAAATATTATAATACAACTCCGCAAAGATTGACACAATGCTTTGTTAGCTGTACCTTAACTTAAGGTATGAATAATAAAAAGACTTGGATATCACTTTCGTTAATTCTTTTAGGAAGCTTGTTTTACTTTTTTGCAAACTTTCAGAGAATTGCTATTCCGGGGGCAGTTTTTGATTTACTCCAGCACGAGTTAAAACTGAGCGCGCCTTATATTACAGCATTTGGTGCTATTTTTATGTATATTTATGCCTTTAATCAACTTATAATTGGGGTTATGGTTGAGAAATTTGGCGGGCTTCGGGTTATACAAACAGGAGCAGTTATATTAGCTCTTGGTGCTCTGCTTTTCCCTGTTTCTTCAAATATTCTTATTATGTATGTTTCAAGAGCTCTGGTCGGACTTGGCGGAAGCATGTTTTATCTGAGTCTTATTCGTGAAATCAGAGAATTTGTGCCCGAAAAAGATTTTGGAATTGCTATCTCCATAATGCTTTTTATCGGCTATGCAGGGGGGATTGCAGCTAATGCACCGTTTGTCTTTGCTATGAAATTTATGAGTTGGAGAGAGATTCTTATAGTTTTAGCCGGAATTATTGCTCTTGCTGCTTTTATATTTTATTTATTAACAAGACAGGTAAAAATTCCTCCGGTAAACAAAAATGTAAAGATGCGTCTTTTGCCGTTTAGATTGGTTTTACATAAAAAACATAACCGGAATTTATTTAGCTTTGCCTGCTGTAACTTTGGAATATCATATGCAATACAGGCAATTTTGGGTAAAAAGTTTTTGGAAGATTTTTGTCTTATGCAAACATCTGATTCAGCGATGATATTGTCTATTATGGCAATCATTGCGGCTGTTTTTAATATTGTAAACGCTTCTGTCTGCAAAATGCTCCATAATCACAGAGTCGCTTTTCTTAAAAATGCTTCAATAATAACTTTTTTCTGCCTTTTATTAATTTGCGCGTGTTTAATTCTTGATATTAGAACTAAATTTATTGCGTTTCTATTCTGTATTCTGGCCGGAAATGCCAGTTTAACTTCAATACTTGTTCCTGTTTTACATTTAACAAACAGGAAGATGGTATCCGGAACAGCAGTAAGTATTATGAATTTTTGTTTCTTTATGATGGTTGGTATTTTAGGAACTTTGAGCGGTTTCTTGCTCAACCTCTTTGAACCGGTAAAGATGGGAAATGTTATGATTTATTCAAATCTTTCATACCTTGCAGTCTTTGGCTCATTCTTCCTGCTGAGTGTATTTGAGATGTATAAGGCTATGAAACTGTCTAATAAATACTAGCACACAAATCTTAAAATTTATGTGCAATATTCTGTGGAGTTTGGTTATTATCTATAATTACAGCTTTGTATAAATTTGTATCCGGTTTATAACCCTTTGTATTATTTTGATAGAATATACAGGCAACAGGACAGCTGGCAGCGCAGACAAAATATCGCTCATATATGAATTTGTAATAATAACAAAGATTTTCTTTTCTATATTTATCCGTATATTAGGTAGAAAATTGGTGTTAATTTACCTAATATAAAATAAAAGTTAGCATATAGGTAAATTAATGTCAACAATTTACCTTATATACCATTTTGAATATTTGTTATTATGCCTAAAATTATTAAAGAGGTAACAAATGTCAGAGGTTAAGCGTTTATTCGGTAAAAAAATAAAAGAGTTCCGAAAGAAAGGTAATTTGACTCAAGCACAGCTTGCAGAAATGGTTAATGTTGACGACAAGCATATAAGTTGTATAGAGAGCGGAAAAAATTTCCCGTCAGCAGATTTAATAGACCGGCTGGCAAAAGCCCTGGGAGTAGAACCAAAGGATTTATTTGAGTTTTTGTTATCTGCAGGAGAGTCAGGATTTAAGAGCGGATATAATATCAATGCTGGATAAACTTGATGAACAAGAGCTGGCTCTTGCACATAAATATATTCGGACGTTTTTAATTAGCTAAATTGGGTTCGTATTTTAGCTTCAAAAATAAAAAGGAAGTTGTGATGGGAACTACACTAAATGCTTGATTTTTATTTTCTTTTATTATATATTTACCTTTGTAGAGTGTTTTTGCCGAAAGAATACTCTGCGTGCCCGGTGAGGGCAGGGGTGGAAGGGCTCTGGAGATATGCTCCACGGTTCTTAGTCAAATCCCCAATGTCTTACTAAGGAGCAATAGAAAAGGAAGAAATTATGAACTTACAAAACAAACAAGAAATTATCGAAAAATTCGGTGCTAACGCTAAGGATACAGGTTCTGCCGAAGTACAAATCGCAATGTTAACAAAGAAGATTTCTGAACTTACCGAACATATGAAATCTAACAAAAAAGACTTTGCTACAAAACGCGGTCGTTTGATGATGGTAGGTAAGAGAAAAAGACTTCTTTCATTCTTGAAAGCTAAAAACCTTGAAGGTTACAGAAGCTTGATTAAAGAATTAGGAATTAGAGGTTAATAATAAAAAGGCCGGTTTTTAAAACCGGCCTTTTTATTAAAAGAAAAGCTCGCAAATGCGAGCCGGAAATTTTTTGTAAGATGTAAGATGGGGTAAAATTTAAATCTTTTATAATAAACCTTCAACGTCTTTTTGATACATTTTATATAACGTTGAAATGTTTTTGTAGTTTGGACTATCTTGAGGACAATCCTGGTAAGCTTTTTGCAATGCTAAAGCAGTTTCCTTAGAAGGTGCTTTTTTATAATTTTTGTACGCATCATTAAATGTCTGTAATTCATTATACTGAGATTCAACTTTTGCTGTTTCTTGCTTCTCGACGCTATTGTCATCTAATGCATTAAGCTGCTTTATAATATCATTTGCCTCTGTAGCTTTTTGATTCAATTTTACAAGTTTTGCATTTTCTGTTTCTGTCACCTTACGCAATTCATTTTCAGCATCCTGACGAGCTTTTTTATCAGCTTGAAGAGTTTCAATCTGTTTTTCGATTTCTTTGCGCTTTGTTCCATCAGGATCGTTAGTGTCATTTAATGAATTTAATGCACTTTGCAGATTCTCAATATCTGCATCATACTGTTCTATAGTCTTATATTGATTTACATTCTTCTGCGCATTGGCAATATTGTTTTGGCCCTCTGTTCTAGTCTCAACAAGTTTTGTTTCTATGTCTTTTTCATGTTCTACGCCAATATCTTTAAGGGCAGTTTTTAATTCCTTTTGTAATCTTGTTCTTTCAGTATCTACAGATATATTTTCAGACTCATTGTTTTCATTTTTCTGGCGTTCTGCAATTTTTGTTGTAAGTGTCATAAAAATTGAAGGAATAGCTTCTGCAATCGCAACACCAGTTGTTTTCTGGGCGCTTACGCCATTCATTCTGTTATATAGAGCAACATCTTTTGCAGCATATTCACTTTTACTAATTTCTGTGTAGTAACCCATCTTAGTATCTCTTGTTTACGTCTTACATATATATAAAGTAAATAAAAAAGACTCAATTTCACAATTGAGTCTTTTTGTTACAAAAGTTAATATTTATTCTGCGTAATTATCTATAATTTTCTTTGCAGCTATAAAGTCGTTTGATCTATCACTCACACTCAGATTTTCGTATATTGTTTCAAATTTCTTAGCCCATTCACGTTTTTCTTCCGGTGTTGTTGCGGCTCTGAAACCTGCAATAGCATATCTCAAATCACTTTTTGTAAATTCTGTATTTTCAGTTGCTGTGCCATCCGGCTTCCATTTCTTATCGAAATCTTCTTTTGATGTGCGTTTCCACTTTGCTCCATCTGCATTATCCAATGCAACATCATTTACAGAATCTTGAAGCTGTGCTTTTTGAGCTTTTAATTGACTGATCTCATTATTTAGCTTTTCAATTTTAGCATTATTAGCTTCGATTTCAGCTGTTTTGTCCTGAACAATTTTATCTTGCTCTGCTTTATCAGCTTCTAATTTTTTTAACTCCTCTTTTGCTGTATTTAAATTTTTTAATGCTTGAGTTTGTGCTTCTTTTTTGGTTTCATCTGATGCTGCTGCGGATGTTAACCTGTCATATTCTGCTTGCAAATTAGTAATATCAGCTTCTTTATTACTAATCTGTCCTGCTAATTCTTTTGATTTAGCAGAGGCAGTATTGACTTCCGTTTGGAGCGAGGTATTTTCAGTATTTAAATCATTTTTTGCTGAAGTTTTCGAATTAATCTCCTGATTAATTTTTTCAATTTCAGCTTGATTATTTTCATGTTCAGCTTTTGCAGCACGCTTATTATTTACGGCCTGATTAATAGCCATGCTTGCAACACTTGTTAGAGCATTAGCTACGCCATAACCGGCCATAGCATCATAATTAACTTCTCCAAAGCAGTTTGTAAACACGTTTCCGCCCATTCCGAAACTTCCAAAGTTACCAAACCCGCCGAACGAAGTAAGACCACCGGAAAACATACCGGTAAAACCGCTTGTTCCAAACATATTCATATTGTACATTCCAAATAGTGACATTGTTTGCTTCTTTCCATCTTAGTCTTACGTATATATAAAGTATGTGAAAAGTAGCTAATTTCAAATCTTAAGAATTTCTTTACAAAACTTAATAAAATAATCGGCGAAAGAATTTGACAATAAGCTATGCTCTTGGTAATATCATTATTGTCACATCTATGGGCATGTGGTGGAATGGTAGACACGCTAGTCTTAGGAACTAGTGCGCAAGCGTGGGAGTTCGAGTCTCTTCAT
>CALUQF010000052.1 GCA_944322835.1 Candidatus Gastranaerophilales bacterium
TATCTGGATATTTGTCTTGATAGTGTAATTAATCAGACATTTGAAGATATTGAAATTATTTGTGTGAATGACGGTTCGCCGGATAATTGCATTAATATTCTAAGACAGTATGCAAAACTCGATAACAGAATCAGGGTTTTTTCACAAAAAAATAAAGGACTTTCTGCGGCCAGAAACACCGGAATGAAATATGCGAAGGGCGAATTTATAACCTTTGTTGATTCCGATGATATACTTTCTCCCGTCGCAATTGAGAGAATGTATAATAACATTCGGGAAAATAATAGTGATTATATGTTTTCATATGTTTATCAATTCTTTCCGGATAAAGGTTTTTATTGGGAATTGCCTAATATTAAAGAATTTGGAAAATATATTACAGATCCCGTTTTTAATGAAACAGAACTGGGTGCGGAATTTTATCTGAAATTTATATTCAGCGCGTGGGCAAAAATGTATAGAAAAGAATTTATCCAAAAATTTTCTTTTCCGGAAGGATTAATTTTTGAAGATATGCCGTTTTTTTCACAGTGCTATTTGAATGCAAAAAGAATTTCTTACGATTTTGAACCTCTATATTTCTACAGAAAAACACAAAACTCGATTATTTCTAGTGCCGGAGAAAATTTTCTTGATATTTTCAAAATTAATAAAATTACCCAAAAAATTTTTGAAGAAGCCGGCAAGCTCGAAAAGTATAAAACCATACTTCTGGTGAGCCAGATGGAAAGTGTTTTAGTCAGAACCCTTGAAACAAAAGGAATTGTAAAGCGGAGAATGTTCGATAAAATTCAAGAAATATATGCCAATATTGATTTTAATGAATACGATATGGAAATTTTAAAAAAGAAAAATGTTTATTATGCGTATCAAGAATTTTTAAATAAAGATTACAACAATTTTAAAAGATTTGAAAGCAGGGTGAAAAATGGCAAATAATCCTCTTATATCGGTAATAACTCCGGTATATAATTCGGAAAAGTTTTTAGATGAGTGTTTGAACTCTCTCAGATTTCAAACATACTCTAATCTGGAATTTATCTGCATAAATGATGGTTCAACTGATAGTTCGTATGAGATTTTAAAGGAATATAGAGAAAAAGATACAAGATTTATTATTCTTAATCAAAACAATCAGGGTGCAGGCAGAGCCCGAAATGCGGGTTTGAATATAGCAAGAGGGAAGTATATTTCTTTTGTTGATTCTGATGACCGAGTCTCTCTATCTCTGTATCAAAAATTTGTAAATCTAAAGAAAAAACCTGATATCTATGTGTTTAATGCGGCAGAATATGATAAACAAACAAAAGCTGTCTATCCGCGTTTATTTTTTGCAATAAATGAATGGCAAAATCATAAAGATGAAAACACCATCCACACTTTTAATGATAATGTAAATCCTTTTCATGGCAATATTTCTGCCGCTAACAAGATTTATAGAACTGAGTTTTTAAAATCACTTATTAAGAAAACACCTGACGGAAAACTTTTTCCGGCCGGAACAATATTTGAAGATCAATACTTTTTCTTCTTAACAATGGTTTATGCAAATTCAATAAACGTAAACCCTGACCCATTGTATTATTACAGAACAAACAACAATTCTGTTACTCAAACATTGTCTTCAAAAGTTTTTGATATATTCAAAATTATGGATGAAATAGAGAATTTATTAAAAATAACCCAAAATTATGAAGCTTACAAATATGCATTATTTCAGCATAAATATAAACAATATGCGCACCTTTTCTTTAAGGCTGAGCCGGAGTTAAGAGAATCTTTTTATAAAGAAATGCAAACCCGGCTGGCGCGATATAAAAATGAGAATTTGGAACCGAAAATTTGCGAAAGGCTTACATTATACGGAGTTTATAAGAATATTTTAAAGCTCAATTCTACGGAATTCTACGAAAAATATAACGGTAAAATCAAAGATACTAAATGACGCGGCCGTATATTACGCGTTCAATTCCGGCCATATCCTTAATAATCCCGATATCTTTAAAATTGTTTTCCATAAATTCTTTAACCCCGCCAGCTTCGCCAATTCCCAGTTCAAACATAAGCCAGCCATCTTTATTTAAGTATTCAGACGCGTTTTGAGTGATTTTTCTGTAATATTCCAGTCCGTTTTCTGCCGCAAAGAGTGCTTCCTTAGGTTCGTGCCGCACTTCTTGCTGAAGCTCTGTTCCTATGGGAATATATGGAGGATTTGAAATTATCATATCAAATTTTTCATCTGCTCTTACCTTTGAATACAAATCTGATTTTCTAAACACTGCACGATTATTGATTCTAAGCCGTGTTACATTATCAAGAGCAATTCTTAAAGCATCAGAAGAAATGTCAACCCCTAAAACAACCGCATCTGTATTTTTAGCAATAGTGCAGGCAATACAGCCGCTTCCCGTGCCAATATCAAGAACATTTTTTAAATCTTCTTGTTTTATAATATCGATGGCTTTTCTAACAAGAATTTCGGTTTCATCTCTCGGAATCAAGACGTCAGGCGTTACTTTAAACCATTCGCCCATAAAATATGCTTCGCCTATAATATACTGAACCGGCAGGCGTGTCTCCGTCCTAATTTCAACTTTTTGTCTTAATAAATCAAGCTGGTTATCAGTCAATTCAACACCTTTGCACTTATCAAGCTCCGTATAATGGCAAAAATGCTCAAGAAGTATCTTTACTTCTATTTTTGCCTCATTTTCTTCTATTCCCGCATCAGTCAACAATTTTGTAATCGTCTGAATGTTCATTTAATATTCTCTCTATTTCGTTCCTTAAATCCAGCTTTGATAACTCTTCTACATTCATTTTATCTATAGAATATTTTTTGCACAATCTGTCATAATAGTAAAGCTGTTTTTTTGTAGGTTTTTCCTTAGACATCTTTACTTCCTGCAAAAATTTCCGTTTCTTTTTCTCAAACTCTTTATTTGCCTCAATTATTGGCCGCTGCCGTTCTTTGTATTCATAATATTTGATACATTCACTTATATAATCTTCAGTATCCTTTAAGAATTCTTCATCATCAATAAAATCAGCTAAAAATGGAAATCTGGACGCATTGAGTTCCAAATAATACCTCTCGTCCTCCAGAAATTTATTTAAGATTTCCAGAGAAGTTAACCCTAAATTTTGTTTCACTAACGCTCTTAAATAATTACAAACCCCGCTTTTTTGAGTTTTATCAAATGCGGGGTAAATCCTGTTTTTAATCTGGTACATTTAAACCATTTTCCTCTTTCCTTGTTCCGCTTGATTGGTCTTTGACAGCTACCATTTTAGCAAATCTTCGACACTAAACTTTTTGCCGGCCTCATTGTTAACAAATTTCATTAATTTTTCCCTCATCGGATTTGTTTGATAAGACCTGTGTTTTTCTTCCTCTTTATGTTCTAACTCATGGTTAGTAATAACCGTAAATCTTTTTCTTTGTTCTGTTGTCATTTTTACGCCTCTCTTTATAGTTAATTATCTCTTATGTATATATAAAGTATTTAACTATAAAAAAATTGCCTTTTTTGTTGTCTTTTATTAAGAATTGTAACAAAAAGCGGATAATTTTTCAAATCTTGTTACAAATCGAAACAATGCAAACATTTGTTA
This sequence comes from Candidatus Gastranaerophilales bacterium, assembly GCA_944322835.1. Taxonomy (GTDB): domain Bacteria; phylum Cyanobacteriota; class Vampirovibrionia; order Gastranaerophilales; family Gastranaerophilaceae; genus CAG-196. The sequence continues at coordinate 3,616 of CALUQF010000052.1, forward strand.
TTTGTTTAATACGGGATATTTTTGCCTGATTTTTATAAACCGTTTAATTTTCATTTTGTATCACGCAATATTTAATTTATGGACCTGATTTTATAAAAATAGAGCAGATATAGTATGAATTTAGGATGAAAAGTGATATAATTCTATATATGAGAATTGTTACTCCTAAAGAATTAAGCAGTTATAAAGTTTTACCCTTTGATTTATATTCTGAGAATAAGGGCAAAATCCTTGAAGCCGGTGAAGTCTTAACTCCCGGTAAGCTTATTATGCTTAAGAACTATATTAAAATCTACACAGAAGATTTTAATAATGAAGAGAATCCTTCTGATGAAAAAACTTCCGGAGGTTCGGAGGACAATGTCCCTTCACAGGTGCTGAATTTTTCATATGAGGGGCTGGACCCTACAGATTTTGAAACCGTAATCAATAAAGATGCTTATGTAAAAATGGAAACTCAGGTCAGAATAAAATATTTTTACAAACGTATTTTGGACTTATTAATTCAGGGGTATTATGAGGAAGGGCTGTTAAAATTAAGTACTCTAATCGGTATTTTAAAAACAGAAGTTTATAAACAGGTTCACAGATCTAGTAAGGGTTCAAAAATAAGGTTCTTAGGCGAATATGAGCTTTGTCATCCTCTCAATGTTGCCGTAATATCAGGGCTTATTGCACAAAAACTTGAGTTTTCGAGTATGTCGGTTGATCAGGTTATACTGGCCGGTCTTTTACATGATATAGGTAAATTAAAAATTAATCTTGTTGATTCTCAAGCCCTTTTGACAATGAATGAAGATGAGGTAAAAGAGCACACTATCCTTGGGTACAAAATGATTAAAGAAGAATTTGAGCTCTCGGAAGAAATTGCAAAGGTTGCACTTGAGCACCATGAAAATAATGACGGCTCGGGTTATCCTAAAGGGCTTTCAAGCGATTACATTTCAGAATACAGCCAGATAATAAATGTGGCTAATTATTATGATAATCTAGCTTTTAACAGAACTCACACTCTTATTATGAACAATAAAGAAGCATTGAGAACAATGCTTGAAGTCGGCACTAAACGCTTTTCAGCCAAAATGCTTTATACATTTATTCATATGTTTAACTACGACGATTCAAAAGACTTTAATGATATGGTAGTTTAGGCAATTTAAATTTTTTATATTTCCGGTCATTCTTATTTTAGTAAAAACGAAATAAGGATGTAAGACATGGATAGATTAAAAGAATTCAAAAAAATTATGGACAAAAGTGAAACGGATAAAGTTATACTTATCACAAACCATTACAGGATTACAGGGTATGTATACGAGTGCGGAGAATGCAATAAAGATAATTATATAAATCTTACTAATGCAACCCTTTGTCTTTTAAACGACAGTTATTCAGACGAGTGCGACAGATACACAAGTGCAAGTTATGATTGGCTTCATATAAATTTGGATAAAATCGTAGCATTTAGTTTTATAAAATAAAAATAAAGCCGGATTATTTTAATCCGGCAAGTATCCCTATATTACTTAATCGTAGTTTACTTAATCGTAAATTATACTCCTGGGGGTAAATATTTAATTAGTTAAATATTACCCGTTATTTATTATCTTATGACAGTGAAAAATTTGAATTCAGCAGGCATCAATTTCCCAAAAGAAAGAGAATTTGTTGCTGCTACAAATTTTTCTTCCATATAATCAGTACCGTCAAACCTGAATTCAGAAACGATTGAATAGTCGCAGGAGAGCTCTATTGTTTTATCGAAAACTTCCCTTCCTTCTCTCACCTCAACCGTTCCATCTTCAAGACAGAATTTTTCAGTTGGAGACTGATAGTTAGCAACAACAAGGATAGAGTTTTTTAACCCCTCTTTCTGAATCTGCCAGACTACAAATCCGTCATCATCCTGTCTTATGATATGCGCTTCACCGTCAGTTATTACAGAATTATTTTTTACAAATCTGTCAATAGCGTCAAATTTTGCAAAGAAATCATAGTCTTTTTCTCTCTTCATAGAGACTTCATTTCCGATTACGTATTCCATACCGGTTTTTGTAAAAGACTCGTCTCCGTCAATATACATAACAGGTCTTTGTGCGTAGCGTCCGCCGGGGAGGAATTTATACTTGAACCATTTAAACAAAGCTCCCTGCTCTCCTAATTGACCCGGATATCTGTCAATTGCTTCAAACTCGCCATCCTGATTATTATAAGTTTTTAATATAGAAAGCGGGGTTGAAGCTTTGGAAGCTGTATTATAATTAGCCAGAGTCAGATTATCCTCGGCAATTGCGCCGGGAGTCTTGTAGCTTTGAGAAACAATATCATTTCCCCAGAGAACATCAAAATGCATATCTTCATGGTATTCCTTGAAATAATTATCCCAGAGCATATATTCTGCTAATGTTGCAAAGTAAGGAATTTTTTCTTTCATTGCAGAATTAAGCATTCCAAGAACTTTTCTTGGTGCACGATAGCTTATAGGAGTTCCATCCTGTTCCGAAACCTCATCAACAATATGGTCGATATGGTCAACTCTAAATCCGTCAAAATTGAATTTTTCCTGAAGATCTTTCATATAATCAATAAAGAATTTTATTACATCGTTATTGTATTTACCATTTTCCAGACATACAAAGTAATACGGTGTCTGGCAGTCAAGATTAGCGAATTTAGTCACATCTTCGCCGTCAAATTTGTAATGTTTGAATGTTGGGAAAGATGCTCCTGTGCTCATTCTATCAAAAACCGGAATTCCGGCAGAGCACCAGGCTCCTCCGGGAGCAGGCCACATACCTTCATTCATTAAAGCCTGAATAATTTCATTCTGGTTTGTAATCTCTTCTTCAGAGAGTTTTTTCCCTTGCATGTTACCTGCAACTTTATTGATTATTAATTTTGCTTTTCTATGCAATTTTTCCTGAATACTTTTTTCAAGCATTGAATTGGATAAGAAAATCTTTGTTTCTTTTAATAATTCGTCCAGCTCATCGAAAATCTTCTGGTAATGTTCCGACAAATCGCCGTAACTTTCACCCTTAATTGCTTTTTTATAAATTCCAGATACTATATTCAAATCATCACTTGAATATTTATCGGCAAGTTTGGTGATTTCAGTATCAACATTCTTTAATAATTCTTCAATTAAAGCATTTATGTCAAACCATCTTGCGCAATCCGGATTTGTTAAAACAATTTTAGAAAATCTTCCCGTCTGCGGCAGGATATCATAAATTACCGGATGACCTGCAAGCTGGGTCATTTCAATAAACATTCTGACCTGTCCGTCTGCATTCATACCTGTTTTTTCAGTAATATTTTTGTCTTCTAAATTCGGGCTTACACAGCTTGCAGTCGGGAGATAAGCACATCCAAAATCACGTGGATGGAATGGAATTAAATACATAGTTGTTGAGAAAATATTATTTTCTAAGTTTCCGGTTGGTAATATTAATAATTCTCTCATCCAATCCATGAATTTACCGCATTCATACCCGTTTCCAAGTCCGGCAAGGTTGGTAAGCTTAATGTCATGTCCCTCCTTTTGAAGCCAGGAAGAATCTTTTACGTCATTTCTTGCAAGAACGCTTGTTTTTTCAAACTCAAACTGTCCGTCCTTAAATACTCCGTTTGCTTCCCATTTAGATTCCAGAGCAAATAAAACTTCTGCATCTGATAACTCCTCTAAAGCTTTTATTTGCGGATAAGGAAGATACCCGTATTTATTCATCAAAGATTTCAGATACTCTTTTCTTTCATTGCTGATATCTTCAAAAGAATACATCTCTTTTAATTTAGAATAAAAACTGTTTAAATTTTCACAGACACTACCTGTCTCTTTTTTAAACAAAAAGTCTAACATATAGGGTTCTCCTTATCTAAATTTGTGATTGTTCGGATTCTGTATACAAGAATAATATCACGTATATATATTTTTTACAAACAAACAAGTATTGATTGTAAATTTTTGTAACAAAAGGTTTTGAAAAACTAAAGTTTCAGAAAAAATGCCGTAAATATAAACATAAAGTAAGAAATTTTTATGTAAGATAAGGAGTAACAAAAAATGACCGATGTAAACCCTTTATTAAACAGCACACTAGCAGGGCAGATTGCCCAGAAGCTTGATGCTGCTGATGGAACAAAAGACGGAAAAATTGAAAAGAGTATTTGGGACGCGTTTGCCAAAGAGCACGGCGGCAAAACGATTAAGGAATCTATTGATGTTGAATCAGCAATGAATTCAATCACTACTTATGTGGTTAAAGGTGCGAAGTCGGCAGGTAAAGGTATTAATGATTTAGCTCAGGAATGGCTTAATAAAGACTATGCTCCAGCGACAGAATCAGGTACCGGAGCTGCAGAAGGAGAAGATGGAGCAGCCGCAGCTGCAGAAGAAGAAAAAGCTCCAGCTGCAGAAGAAACAACTCCTGAAAATACAACAAATAGTGTACAAAAAGATTTTGACAGTGTAAAAGTAAATATATCGCGCAAACAACTACCTGAAATTACAAAAGCTCAACAAGAAGCACAAGCAATTGTTGCGGATTTGAAAAAAATGTATAATGAGAAATTTGTTTCTGGAGAAAATGGCTGTAAATACAATTTATACAGCACTACACAAGGCCGTGACGCCTTAGTAAAAGTCTTGAAACGCATAAATACGGATAATGTTGCATATGTCGTTAATTCTTTCCCTCAAATAGCAACTATGATTGATGATATCGACCTTATGGGCGCGGGATTGGACAAGAATGATGTTTATAAATATGTATTAAAGCACCTTGTTAATAAAGCTAAGGAGCTAAAACTTCCGACAAAATATCATAGAGAATGCATGAAAATGTCTCTTGATGAGATGAAACAAACAATAATGGATTTGAAAACTAAAATCTTAGATGCAAATAACAGACAAGTTAGAGAAGGAAATCAATTTAATAAAGAACTTCCAAAGATTAGAAAGACCTTTGATGATGCAAACAGATTTCTTGCTGAGGTCGCCAACATGAACCCGAAACCGGAGATAAAATCCGGACATCATGAAGAAGGTGATTATGATTGGAAAGGTACAACACTTCCTGATGGCAGATGGATCGAGGTTCATTATGATAAAAATGGTGAGATAACCAAAATACTGATATCACATGATACAACTCCTAATAAAAATTCAGATGGTTCTACTTTTGATGGAGCTGATGTTAAATATACCAAAGACAAAGCCCAGTATGATACGTACAAGAAGAATAGCGTTTTTGAAGGCGCAATCACCTCCGGCTATGATTTTGAAAAGCTTAAAGCGCTCGCGAAAAAGATATTCGGATAAATTTAATCCCCGGCTGATAAATAAGCCGGGGATTTTTGTAACATCTGTAACAACACTGCTTGCCTCAATTACATGTTTATAATATGATTTTATTGGTTGTATGACTCGATAGGTATAACCCTAGTCTATAAATAGCTTAATCTTTACTATCACTATAGATGGAATTATACAGCCCGTAGTAAAACAAGTTAGAAAAAAAGGAGACACAAAAGATGTCAACAGCATCACTTATTGAACTTTTAGAAGCAGGTGTACACTTCGGACACCAAACTCAACACTGGAACCCGAAAATGAAACCATATATCTATGGTGCTAGAAATGGGATTTACATTCTTGATTTGAGAAAAACAACAACATTATTAGATGAAGCTTATAATGCTGTTAGAGAATATGCCGCAAAAGGAAGAAATGTTCTTTTTGTAGGTACTAAAAAACAAGCAGCAGAAGTTGTTGCAGAAGAAGCTCAAAGAGCAGGCGCATACTATATTAACAGAAGATGGTTAGGCGGTATGCTTACTAACTTCGAAACAATCAGAGGCAGAGTTAATAAACTAAGAGAATTAGAAGATTTTATCAATTCAGGCCACGCTGAAAAATTACCGAAAAAAGAACAAGCTCAATTGAACAGACAGCTTGCTAAATTGAGCAAAACTTTAGGCGGTATTAAAGAAATGAGAGGATTACCGGATATTATCTTTGTTGTTGATCAAGCTAAAGAAGATATCGCAATCAAAGAAGCTAACAAGTTAAATATTCCTGTAATCTGCCTGGCTGATACAAACGCTAATCCGGATGGAATCAACTACATTATCCCGGGTAATGACGATGCTATCCGCTCTATTAAATTGATTGCTTCTAAATTGGCTGATGCTGTTTTAGAAGGCAAACAGTTAAGAGAAAACAATGCAAATTCAAAAGGCAAAATCGAAGCTGTTACAGCGGCTGATGCTGGTGTAGAAGAACCTGCTACAGTATAAATATTTAGTGAATAGTGATTGATGAATAGTGAATAGAACTATTCATCAGTCGCTAAAATTGAAAGCTTGAGTTGTGTTATAGAAGTAGTGAAAAAATAATATCTATTCACTATTCACTATTCACTCCTCACTCATTCAAAAGAGAAGGAGAATTAAAATGAATATTACAGCTACAATGGTAAAAGAACTTCGTGACAAAACAGGCGCCGGTATGATGGACGCTAAAAAGGCTCTTGTTGAAGTTGACGGTGATATGGAAAAAGCAATGGAAGTTTTACGCCAAAAAGGTATTGCTTCTGCTGACAAAAAAATGGGCAGAATCGCTGCTGAAGGCAGAATCGGCTCTTTTGTGTCTGACAATGCCGGCGCTATGATAGAAGTTAACTGTGAAACAGACTTCGTTGCTAAGAATGCTGAATTTATTGAATTAACAAATGGTTTAGCTCAATTGGTTGCAGAATCTAACCCTGCAGATGTTGATGCTCTTCTTGCAACAACTTGCCCGAAATGCGGTAAACCTGTTGCTGATGTTATAAAAGAAAAAATCGCTTCTATCGGAGAAAAAATTACTGTAAGAAGATTTGTAAGATATGAAGGTAATGTAGCAACTTATATCCATAACGGTAAAATCGGTGTACTTCTTGAAACAGATGCTAAAGATGATGTTCTTGCAAAAGATATCTGCTTACATATCGCATCTTCTGCTCCGGAATTCGTTTCAAGAAAAGATATTCCGGCTTCTGTAATAGAAGAAGAAACAAGAATCGAAATGGGCAAAGAAGATTTGGCTAACAAACCTGAACAAATCAGAGCTAAGATTGTTGAAGGCCGTGTAAATAAATTAATGGCTCACAAATGCTTGGTTGAACAGCCGTTTGTTAAAAATCCGGACCAGACTATTGAACAATTAATTTCAGGAAAACTTAATATTGTTAGATTTGATAGATTCGTTCTTGGCGAAGGTCTTGAAAAAAGAACTGATAACTTTGCTGATGAAGTTATGAGCCAATTAAACAAATAAATCTAAAGATAAACAAAAAGGCGGATTTGATAATTTATCAAATCCGCCTTTTATTGTTTTTTATTATCATTCTTTGTGATGTTTTATGTGTTTATAAATATAGACAGCACCTAATATTCCAAAAATCAATACAATCACAATATCGAATTTATGCCATAAATGTTTGAACGCTTCAAGATTTTGCCCCATCTTCAAACCTACATATACAAGTGCGTAACTCCATACAAGTGAGCCCAGAAATGTAAGTGTAAAAAATATTCGTTTTTTTGCTCTTAAGATTCCGGCCGGAAGTGAGATAAATGTTCTTACAACAGGGAGCATTCTGCAAAGGAAAAATGCCCAATCCCCGTATTTTTCAACCCATTTATCAGCTTCTTCCAAATCTTTTCTGGAGATTAAAAAGTATTTTCCATATTTTTCAACAAATTTCCGTCCGCCAAAATATCCGAGATAATAAGAAGGAATGGAGCCTAACACACACCCAATAGCACCAGCAAAGGCTGCAACATGAAAGTTCATCTCTCCTTTGCTTACTATATATCCCGCAAAAGGTAATACGGCTTCGCTCGGAAGAGGAATATTGCAGGATTCTATTGCCATAAGAAGACTTATTCCCCATGGTCCCATTGAAATAATAACGTGTTCAATAAAATTTATTAACAGGCTTAAAATCGAATTTATTAATTCCATACTCTTCTCCTCACAAGTTTATTATACCAAAACCGTATAAACAAACACAAGAGATAAATGTCTGGACATAAAAAAGACCCCTCACCCGAATTTCTAAGTTTCGCTGGAGCTCAACTTGAAATTCTTCCCTCTCCCACAGGGGGCGAGGGACCCGACACGCCAGGCGAGGACCCTACCCGCCACTTGTGGGAGGGTCGAAATCTTTGATTTCGGGGAGGGGGCGTATCCAAA
>CALUQF010000053.1 GCA_944322835.1 Candidatus Gastranaerophilales bacterium
TATTACATAAAAATCCAACATAGGCAATGTATGTCGAAAAAATCCCAGTTTATAAATAAATTGCTTGAAGAAATTCAGAAAAAGAGAAGAACTTTAAAAAATAAATCAAGTCTATTGGAGAAAAAAATAAAAAGTATTTCTAAAATTTATAAGCTTGATTCAATTGAGTACGAAATTCTGCTCTTTATTGTAATGCAAAATATATCTCCTATTATTAAGTCTTTTAGTGAGGAGCTTGGTAATATAAATAGTAGGAGTAAGAAGCTTTATTTATTTGTAGAAAAGGTTTTACATTTGTCTGAATGGGAACTTGAGATAAGAATAAATTCTTTAATAAGAAAAGGTCTGCTAGCAGTTCGTATTGATAATTCAAATCCTAAATGTAAGGCTAAAATATTTGAGATATTAGCTAATCCAAAAATAAAGACTGAAAAACAAATAAGACAAGCCTTCCTTGGTAAAAATCAAAAATCGAATTTAGTTTGGCGAGACTTCGATCATCTTGCATCAGAGCGTGAAATAGCTTTGAACATTTTATTATCAGCTTTAAAAAATAAGACAAAAGGTATAAATATTTTACTATACGGCTTTGTTGGAACAGGCAAAACCCAGCTTGCAAAGCTTATTGCTAATAAAGTTAAAGTTGAGCAATATGCTGTAGCAACAGAAACTTTTGGCAGTGATGCCTCCAGAGAGGATCGTTTAAGTGACTTGGCTTCAAAACAAACAATCCTTTCCAGCACAGGAAATGCCTGTATTTTATTTGACGAAGCAGAAGATGTTATGAATAGAGGTTTTTCTGACCAGGGCAAAGCTTCAAAAGCTTATTTAAATCAACTGTTAGAAGAAACTCCAATACCGGTATTTTGGACAACAAATAATATATTGGATGTTGATCCTGCATTTTTGCGCAGAATGACTTATACTATTGAGTTTGAAAAACTTACTGAAGACATAAGGCTTAATATCTGGAAGCGGGTTATAAAGAAGAACAAATTAAAATTAGACAACAAAAAACTTGTAGAACTTAATAAAAAATATGAAATCGCTCCGTCTATAATTGCAAATGCCGTAAAGACAACAAAACTAATTAACGGAACTCAAAATGACTTTGAGATGTTTGTTGAAAACTTAGCAAGGGTTGTGACGAAAAAGAAAAATGTTAAGAAGAAGAAAGAGTTTGAAATGAAGGACTATGATTGTAATTTGATTAATACCGATTTTGATATGAAAAATTTAACCGGCAAAATTAAATCTTCCGGTAAACTAAATTTTTCTCTTTGTTTGTATGGAGAACCCGGCACGGGTAAAAGCTTGTATGCAAGATATTTAGCAAGTGAACTTGGAATAGAAGTTATCTTAAAAAGAGCCAGTGATTTAATTTCTAAATATGTAGGTGAAACCGAAGAAAATATTGCCGAAGCATTTGCTGAAGCGAGGGCAAAGAAGGCTATGTTGATTTTTGATGAAGCTGACAGTTTCCTGCAAAATAGAAATAATGCGGTAAGAAACTGGGAAGTTTCTCAAGTCAATGAAATGCTTACCTGGATGGAATCCCACGAGTATCCGTTTGTTTGTACCACAAATTTGATATCCAGTTTAGATGAAGCAAGTTTACGCCGATTTACTTTTAAAATTAAGTTTGATTTTATGACAAAAGAACAAGCAAATTGTGCTTTTGAGCATTTCTTCGGGATAAAAAATGTAAATTTAAATCTCATAGGGTTAACAGCAGGAGATTTTGCAACGGTTAAAAAGAAAGCTGATTTTCTTGGGATAAACAATATACAAGAATTAACGACAATGCTTGCAGAGGAAGTAAAAATAAAAAACTCTAAAGAATTGCAGAATTCAATTGGTTTTTGATATCTGTTATTTCTCCAATTAGGATTCTTCGAGCTCTTTCTGAATTTTTAACATTTCAAAAATTTCTTTCCGGCTTTTTTTATGTATTTTTGATAAAAACGTAATTGCATCGCCGTTTGCACCGCAAGCAAAACATTTGAAAGTACCTTTCGTTGGATTGACTGACATAGAGGGCTTTAAATCCGTATGAAAAGGACAGCATCCCCAATAATAGTGACCTTTCTTGTTTAGAGGAGTGTAGCTGGAAATTATTTCAACAATATCGTGTTTTGGGTATAAATCCATATTAATACCTTTCTTACTTTTAGTATTTTAAAGCCCCAATACGCACAATTGGGATGTGATTTATAGTTCTATCGTTATTATTTGTTAAATTTATAAACTCTATTTACAGGATATAAACCTATATCAAGTTTTTTTACAGAATTAATTGATGGAGAAGACAAGTGTCTTTGAAAATCTTCATCGGTTATTTGCCATAATTCTTTTTTCTGGTTAATCAAGTTTTTACATAAATTGTTTATAATCCGGTCTATTCCTTTTATATTTTGGGGTAATTTTCCCCAACATAAAACTACATTTTTCGGCAAATCATCAAAATTGATTTTACACTCATAATCTTTTAAGAAACTTTCAGGGTAATATTTACAAAGAATATCTGCTCTGGAAATTCTTATCGGAAATAAGTTAAATATAATAATTTTGTTATATCCTTCTTTATAAGCAAATCTTATGGCATTTCTAACGGTATCATCACTATTTTCAGGATTTGCAAAACTTGGATTAAACATGATGAAGCCCAATATTTTTTCAGTATTTTGTCTAGCTCTCCAGCTAGCAGTTAATTTTGTTCGGTTTTTATAACAAATATCATCTATTTTGACTTTTTCTACAAAATTAATTTTTTTATTCTTTTTATTGTAAAAATTTTGGATTCGTTTCAACTCTTCTTTATTAAACACATCACTAAAAGAAGCATCTACTTTGACATCTAAAAAATTATTCCTATCGATGTTTATTTTCCAATTATACATAGCATTCCTTTCATGTTTCATTTTAATTCAACACTATGTCTAATTTGGACGGAATATTTTACTGATAAAAATAAATACTAGTATTTTAAATCTGGTATATATTTATGAATATATTTCAACCATCCATTCATACCATGTTCAAATCCTAATTCTTTTCGCTTATTATCAGCTTTACATGAAGGATGTAAGACTTCTTTATGTGGTAAATCTAGAAATTCACATGCTATTTTAGCCTTATCTCCTAATAATATAAGCTCCTTAGTTTCATTATAAAAAATATCTAAAAATTTTTTTAAATATTCTTTGCCAAATTTTAATTCATCAATGGTCGGATGTCGATTACTTCCATCATCATTACAAGGTTGATAAGGGAATGCGTTCCAAGCAATAAAATCATTTTTAAAGGCATTGTATATTCGTTGTGCTGAAGTCTCTTTGGATTTTTTATTCTTAGAAACATTAATCAATTTCTCTAATGTGTAATCATCACAAAAAGGAACACCGCATTGCAAACACCCTTTTCTTCCAGGAGCTTCCCCTATGAGAATAAATTTAGCTTCTTTATAGCTATTTAAAAAATTTAGTAGGTTTTCCTTATTTCTTTGTTCTTTCCAGGGATTTCTATATTTTTTTTGGGGGGCAAAATTAGTTTCATTACATAAATCTTCAACAAATTCATTAATATTGTATTTCATAAGCTCCTTTCTAGATTGTTATATTACCTCAAAACCATTCACAAATAAATTTGTTTTTTATACTTAATATTGTACTTAACAAATTTATAATTATTATAATCTTTTTTACACAATGCCTTATCCACTAAATATTGTATATTAACTCTTGAAATTCCTCGGTCAGTTAATTATGGATTTTTGGATTATAAACACGACCAAATTGGACGTATATTCATGTTATTATATTTTTAAAGAAAGGTTTAGATATGGAAGATAAGCCAAGATATTCAAGAATAACCGATTTGATAGATCTAATTGTTTTTATGTCCTCAAAACTTAATGGAGTTTCTTTGAATGATATTCAGGAACGTTTTAATGTTTCCAGAAGAACCGCTGAAAGGATGCGGGATAGTTTACTGATTGCCTTGCCTCAAATTGAAGAAATTCCTTCCGACGAAAGAGTTAAGAGGTGGGGCTTCCCTAATTGCGGTTTTGGAGAACTTGTATATTTTACTCCTGATGAAATTGCATTTTTAGAAAAGCTTAAAACTCATTGTGATGGGATTTCTGCAGTAGAACTTCAAGGAATTATTACCAAATTAAAAGCTTTTAATCATAGAAAACTTCCTAAGATGGAAGAACAAGCAGAACTTTTAATGAACTCCGAGGGATATGCCGTAAGTCAGGCACCAAGCTATAAAGTAGATTTTAAGCTTGTATCAGACATAAGGCTTGCAATTAAGGAAAATCGGAAGATTTCCGTAAATTATAAAGATAAAGCAAGAACTCTAATTCCGCTTGGCTTAATTTACGGAGAAAAAATATTTTTAATCGCAAAAGAAGAAGCTAAAGGCAATGATATTTATCAATTTACTCTGCACAAGTTAAAAGATTTGAAAGTAACTTATGATAAGTTTGAGGCACAAGATTTTGACTTAAAAGAGTATTCACAAAAATCTTTCGGAGTTTATCAGGGTAAAATTTTTGATGTAAAACTAAAATTCATACCGGAAGCGGCAGAAGATGTATTAAATTACAATTTTCATCCGACACAAAAAATGAAACAACTCTCTGATGGAAGTGTAATTGTAAGTTTTAAAGCAAGCGGTGACAAGCATATCTTCTGGAATCTTTTCAAATGGGGATATGCTGTTGAAATTCTATCGCCTAAAAGCTTGAAATGCCTGTATAGAGATTATATTAATGAAATTAGGGAAAATTTGTAGAGGTCTTTTTTGTAGCGCTAAACACGTCCTAATTGGACGCACTTGTCCGTTATATTAAAAATAAAAGGAGGCTTTTATGAGTCAAAACACAATATTAATAGGAATCGGATATGCCGGATGCAAAATTCTGGATAAAGCAAAAACAGGAATAACAAAACTATATCTTGATACGGATCCGGAGGTTGAAGAAAAATATTCCGGCGGGGCAAATGAAAAAGTATCTTCTTCTGAAAATATCAGGATTATGAGAATTGGTGAAAAGATTTGCGGCAAATATTCAGCAATGGGTGATGCAGGGCTGGCAGAAAAAGCGGTAAAGGAATCCCAGGCGGAGATTCTTAAAGAATTAGAAGGCTTTAACAGAATTATTCTTGTAACGTCTCTTGGTGGCGGGACATCAAATGGTGCAACAAAGAAGCTTGCAAAAATATGTAAAGGACTCTTAAAAAAAGAGGTCATTGTTGTAACAGGGCTGCCATTTGAACTTGAAGGACATCGTGCGTCTGCAGCTCAGTATGTTTTACAATCACTTCAAGCTATTTGCGAAGTAAAATATGTTCAATATGACAGCAGCTGGGTCGATAAAAGCATGAGCGTATATGAGGCTTTTAATATTTGTGATGAAAAAGTTTTGCGGTTATTAGAAGTAGTTATTAAAAATGTGATATAATAAATAAAATAATTATTTTCGGCAGTAAAATGCAAGTTATAGAGAAGATAAAACCAAATATAAAACAACAGGAATGTATTGATAATATTAACGGAAAGTATTTAGTCCTTGCAGGTCCCGGAACCGGCAAGACATTTACTATTATTCAGAGAATTAAATCAATGATTGAGAGAGGAATTGAACCTTCAAAAATCCTTTGTTTAACCTTTACGGACGCTGCTGCTAATGAAATGAAAATTCGTTTGGAAAAAGAGTTAGACAAACTTTCTGTTGATGTGAATATTTATACATATCATAGCTTCTGCTGCAATATTATTGACGAGTATCCGGAAGAGTTTGAGCTTTCCCACAGCTATAGAATTATGAATGATGCTGTTTCAAGAGCCTTTATTAAAGAATGTATTGATGAAATCAACCCCAAAGAATTCCGCACAGAGAAAAACGACCCGTATTATTACATGATACAATAAAAAGACGTATTGAAGAGATCAAAAAACACAGGCTTAATAAGGAACAGTATTTCAAAAATATTGAAACAAATCCCGACTGGGCGCCGGAATTGTTCAGGCTAAAGGATGAATTAGAAGCAAAACTCAAAAAAGGTGAAAAGCGTGTGGTAACCTTAGCAGGTAAAATTGAAGCCCAAGGAAAGAAAATTGAACAAGCACGTGAGCTTTGGACTTTCTATGAACGCTATCAGGCAAAAATGGAACAAAACCATTATCTTGACTACAATGACATGATTAATTGCGTTTTAAACAAATTTGAGTCTTCTCCGGCATTTCTGGACCAAGTCGCGAATAAGTATAAGTACTTGCTTGTAGATGAATATCAAGACACAAACCAATCACAAAATTCTATAGTGTTTAATTTCACTCATGCATTAAAGAGCAAAAATGTTTTTGTAGTAGGTGATGATGATCAGATTATTTACACATTTCAAGGTGCAAGGCTTGATACTATTGAAAAATTTTTGGAAGAATTTCCTGATACAAAAGTTATCTGTTTGGAAGAAAATATGCGTTCGACCCAGAATATTCTTGATGTTGCACGAATGGTTACAAAACAGGATACAAGAAGGCTTGAAGATAATCCTAAGTTTTCTGGTTATCATATAAGCAAAAATCTTGCAGCAAAAAATGAAAAATTGTTTGACAAAAATTCCCGTGTTCGTTGTTACAAGTATGCTGATATAATGCAAGAATACACAGAAATTGTCAATGAAATAGAAAAACTTATCAAATCCGGTAATTGTCCTACTGACGATGAGAATAACAAAAAACTTTCAGAAATCGCAATTCTCACAAGGACAAACGGAGAGTTGGATACGTTTGCAGAGCTTCTAAAAGCCAGAAATATTCCCTATGAGTTAAAAGACGGCAAAAATATTTTCACAATTAAAGGGGTAAATATCCTTTATTACTATATGCAGATGCTTGTTAATCCTGAATTGCATTCGTATAGAATATTTCAACTTCTTCTAGCGCAGCCCTTCGGGATAAATCCAAAAGACTATCAAAAGCTATATGATAATATTTCTAAGGAAAAAACTTTTATTGATGTGATAAGAACAATTCCAGAAGAAGAGTTTTTAGAGCCTGAAAAAATCAAAGAATTTATCAATACTTATGATTACTTATCAATTTACAAAACCAAGGAAAATATTAAAAATACAGTTCTTGAAATTGGCGCAAGGACCGGCATCTTTAATTATTACTTAAATACAGATATCAACCAGGCTGAAAATATTTTAGGCTTAAAACGATTTGTAGATGAAGCAGTAAATTATTCTGAGATTTATCGTACCGGGTGTTTGGAAGAATTTGTAGAGTATTTGAAAATTTTAATAGAAGACGAAATCAATATTTTAACTGAAAAAGCGCCTGTTGCAATGAATGCAATCCAGCTTTGTACATACCATTCAGCTAAGGGACGGGAGTTTGAGTATGTTTATATGCCAACATTAAATGAGCATAAGTGGGAAAAAGACAGAGGTTCTTTAAAGTCTGAAATTCCTGTGGATAAGGCCGAATATAAAACAGAAGACGAATTAAAAGAAATGAAGCTTTCCGACAGAATCAAAGTTATGTATGTTGGAATGACACGAGCAAAGCATACTTTAAGACTTTCATATGTCAGTGCGATAAATGGAAAAGGGGAAAACTTAAGTAAGTTTATTTATAATATTCAGGATGTTTTTGAAACCGAAGCCAAGTCCTTTGATTATACGGAACAGACTTTTTACTATGTCGCCAAACAGGCGCTTATAAAACGTGATTATGATTATAGAAAAGATTTTTGTGCACTTGTTGATGCCAAGCTCGCAGATCGTGCTTTTTCTCCAAGTGCATTTAATACATACCTAAAATGTCCGCGCCAGTATTTGTACAATAATATTCTTGAGTTTAACGACAAAGACAGTAATCCTGATAATATGAACTATGACACAGCGGTTCATAGTGCATGTGAATATTTAATTAACTTTGCTAAAGAAAAAGGAGAATATCCTTCCAAAGAAAATTTTATAAAAGAGTTTAGAAGAAAATTAGCGACCCTTCCTTTATCAAGTTATAATCAAAGAGCAAATCTTGAAATTCGTGGAGAAAAAACTCTTGGCGAGTATTATCATCAGATTACATCCACTCCGATTTCATGGTTGTATGAGGCTGAAAAACATTTGTTCTTTGAGCTTGATGGTATTAAATTCCACGGAATCATTGACCGTATTGATAAAAACGAAGATGAAACTTTTACTATATATGATTACAAAACCGGAAATGCAAAAAAGGGTGTAGTACCTGATGGAGAGCATGAAGATTATTATAATCAAATGGCACTGTATAAATATTTCTTTGAGAAATCTGAAGGTGTAAAAGTTTCTAAAACAACATTCATTTACCCGGAAAATTATACTAAAAACCTTGAGCTTGAATTATGCAAAGCTGATTGTGAAGAAGTTGTTGACAAATTTAAGAATGCAATATCTTCTATCAGAGAATATAATTTTGAGCCCTCCCATAATAAAGATGTTTGTAAATGGTGTTGCTATAAAGATTTTTGCGAGATGGGAATCGTTTAAACTTGACTTTAGCCAGCTTTAGAGTGATTGATACTGTTGTAATTAAAACAGGAGAGTCTATTATGAATGAAGCTAAAGAAATAATTCTAACAGAGTTAAGACAAATTGCACAGTTGAATGATGATGTTTATAACATCTCTGTTGTGTTGGAAAGATTTTGTGATTCGAGTCTAAAAATAGAAGAAATAATGCATATTCAACCAATTATTAATGTTTTACGCCAAAAAGCGGATATTTTAAATGCATATTTTATAAATTTGAACCTAAAAAATAATTTCACCGAATCTGACAGATAGATGCTTTAAGATAAGGATATGGATTGGAGTTATTTATGAAAAATTTTTCAACAGGTTTTAGTGAATTAGACAAACAGCTAGATCGTGGATTACCTGTGTCTAGTTTAACAATTATTACATATAGTCTATCAAGAGGTGAAACATCGCTTTGGTTAAGTACAGCTATGTATTTAGCATTAAAAAAACACATTCCTGTTGCAATATTTTCCCGAAACTTATCCAAAAGAGAACTTGCTAAACAAATAATATCTAATAAATTAGAAAGGGATGCTTCAATTTTACAACCAGAATCTCTAAAAGAACTCGCGGATACTATGGAAGTGATGGCAAATGCACCTATATACGTAGATTATACAAAATCAACTACTATTATTGATATTCAAAGAAAAGCCAGTGCTCTAATAAAGTCGGGCGAGAAACTCGGTACTATTATTATTGAGGACCTTCAACTAATAAGTAATAACAATTCCGGAAAATATAATTATTTTGAGCCCTCAAAAGTTATTTTGCAGAGATTAAGGAATCTTTCCAGAGAATTAAATATTCCAATTGTTGTAAATTCAAACTTGCTTTGCAACGAAGAAAATAGAGAAAGTCACCGCCCTGAACTTATTCATTTTATTTGAAATTACATCTATTCAAAATATGCGGATATAGTTCTTTATAAAAATATTAATAAAACCACTAATCTCCCCTGCTCAAAATTCAAAAAGAGAATTTGGGGGTAAATAAAGATAAGAGTCTTTCAAAATTCTTCCAATCAAATTCTCTTTTTATAACTACATACTAAAAGATGCCCATATCGGGCGTCTTTTAGTATATCAATCTCCACTAATTCTCTTTTCGTGGACTAAAATACAGAGGGGATGGGATTCGAACCCACGGTGGGCTTACGCTCACACAACCTTTCCAAGATTGCACCTTAAACCGCTCGGACACCCCTCTTTGTTCTTTTTATTATACCCAAGACATTATTAATTGTAAACATCATACTAAAGTTATAGGGATTATTCAAATAATAATCATCTATTCTTACGATTTATTTTCTTTTTAATATTGTTAATCTATATTTGTAAAGAACTCTGAGAAAAAAGAAAGGAATAGTATGGCAAACATTAACAAAGTAGGTTTTAACCTGGGTCAGAAAATTGCTAATCCGTTCAAGACATCTCGCAATTCAACAACAAATCCATTCAAATACTCAAATTTTGAAGGAAACACTTTGCAATTTGAATACGCTGATGTTTTTGAGGGATCTAAACACAGCGCTAACAATAGCAAATTAAAAATGATTACATCTTCTGTAGCTGGAAGCATGACAAAATTACGTTCAAGCATTACAGAACCAATTGTTAACTTCGTTAACAGAGTGAGAGAAGGAATTTCTTCTGCATGGGATTATGCAAAGAACACTAATGTTTCAGATTTAGCAGGTATTAAAACTATCAACAAAGTTATGAATGCTGATATTCTTGATATAGGTAAAGGTATTGGAAATTCTATTTCCGGTATGGGTAAAGGCATTGCAGAAAAAATGGCTTTTCTCAATACTGACGTTACAGATATTGGAAAAGGACTTTCTACTAAGTGGAACTCTTTAATCAGCAAAGTCCATGCTAATAAAATTAATAAAGATACAACTGTTGCTGAATTAAAAGCAATGTGGGAAGCTGAAATTGCAGCTAGTGAAGCTAAGGAGGTAGCATAATGAATAAAAATGTTGCTGAAATAATCGATGCTCTTGCAGCTCACCAAGACCATGCTTCTATTGAAGTTTTAGAAGAATTAGGAACTAATTCTCCTGACAATGAAGTAAGAGAATATACTTCACGTGCACTTGTAAGAAAAAATGTTCACGATTCTTTAAAAATTGTTATCATCAATCAAGGCAAAGGTATTAACGACCTTTCACCATCTGTTGCAATGAGTACAATTAATGAAATTCTTTCTTTGAAAGATAAATCCGAAGTTATCAAAATTTTAGATGACACAATCAATATGCATTCTGATGAAGGGGTTAAAGAGAACGCCCGTTCAGTTAAGTCTTTGTTAGCTTTAAGCTAAATTATTTATATATAAAAAGGCTTCCTGATTATACAGGAGGCCTTTTTAAAATTGTTTATTTTAGGTCAAAGTGTATGCTAAGTCTCCAGCAGGTAGTTCCGTCTTTTAGCGTGCCGTCATTCTGAAGGAGCGAAATCGACCGAGAAATCTCCTCTAAGAACCCTCAAAAAGTTAATGAGATTCTTCGGGGCTCACGAGCTTCAGTATGATGCAGCGCCGAGCGTACAGCGCACCCTCTCCTTACAGGAGAGGGCCGGGGTGAGGTGGCAATTATTGCAGCAATTACGCCCCAACAAACCATTCCCACTATTTACCCAAGAACCATCTCAAGCCAAACGACAACGTAACCCCGTTACGTCCGCCGTTTGAAACCAGCGCCTGTCCGAACGCCATGAACTTATCCTTAATCTTCTTCTGAATACCCAAACCATACTGGACATAAGGGTCGATACTCATCTCCGGCAAACGTACATCATTCGCTGTTACGTCCTGTTTATCCAGAATATTCCAAACCATATTTACCGTTGCATAAGGCTGCCAGCCGTTTTTGGTGTTCATGATAAACTTAACCCCCGGAGCTAACTGAATTACATGCATCGG
>CALUQF010000054.1 GCA_944322835.1 Candidatus Gastranaerophilales bacterium
GCTTAAAATGTAAATGTTATGTATAATAATAAATATAGAAAAGGATAGGGTTAATATGAAAAAAATATTTTTATCAATACTAGCGGGTTTTTTGTTACTGTCTGCAATTTCTTTGGACGTATCTGCAGCAAAAAAATCGTCAAAGCTTTCTAAGGAAGCAATTACTGAAATGTCCGACAGTATTGATAAATTGACCCAGAAGATATACGGACGCGCGCTTTTGTCTCCGCAGGACAATGAAACTTTAATCGGGATAAAGATAAAGCTTGATAACCAGATGTTAATGTCATCTTCTACAGAATTAGCGCCGCTTTATTACAAAGCAGGCAATGTTTATAAATTACGCGATATGAAACCGGAAGCAATTGAATGTTATCAGACGATTTTGGAGAATTTTTCTGATACAGCCCTTGCACCCAAAGCTCGTGCTGCGTTGGAAGAGCTTGGCGTAAAAGTAGAAGCCCCGGTTGTCACTGATGAAGAATCAGAAGACGAAGGTATTTAGTAGTTATGCCTTGGAAAGCCGGGGGTACAAAGTTTAAGTGAGTCTACCTTTTTAATTAATACTTCTTAACAATGCCTGCTAATTTAGTCAATTATTTTTAACAAAATAACTTTATATAACTATAAGGTTAGAAAAATTAGATTGGAATATTGACAAAAGTTAGCACAGTTAAAAAAGCAATAAATGTTTTTGTTTCCAAAACTTCGGCTCAAAGGTTTATAGAAAAGCAGGTCTGATGCGGTAAATCTGAAATTTACTGCATCAAAAACTTTGGCAGTAACACTAAGTTATACAGTCTAACTCTCTACTAGTTGTTTATTGCTTTATTCCGGATAGTAGTAGAATAACCTGTATTGGAAAAGTAGGAGAGTATTGACCCAATAAGCTTAGGATAATATATTAATTTATACAATGATATGAGCCTATAACATAGAACATTTTTACAAGAGGCATAATTTCTTCAAATGCATTTTCTATCTTTTTATCAAGAATGTGTCCTTCAAAATCAATATAAAAAACATATTCGCCCAATTCCTTTTTTGAAGGACGTGAATCTATATATGACATATTTATTTGGTACTTATTCAGAATTGCTAAAATCTTACACAGAGCACCAGCCTGGTTTTCTGTTGAAAACGTAATGCTTGTCTTATCACGTCCTGTTTGGGGTGCCAAGAATTTTGCAAGAAGAATAAATCTTGTCTGGTTATTAACCTCATCGTTAATTTTTGTATCAATTATCGGAACCTGATACATTTGAGCACACTCTAAACTTCCAATCGCAGCAACATTTTTATCCGCACTTTGTAAAGACTTTACAGCCGCAGAAGTTGATAATGTAGCCTCTTCTATTAATGAATCAGAGAAGTTTTCTTGAAGATACTTTTTGCACTGAGCCAGTGCCTGTGGATGAGAACGAACAATCTTTATATCAGATTTCTTTTCAGCATAGCCTAAAAGTGCATGTTCTACATTCATTGTAGTTTCAGCAACAATTTTATACTCTTCTTTTTTTAGTGATGACAGATTATCCAGAGTTTCCCGCACAATTCCTTCTATGGAATTCTCTATGGGAATTACAGCCGCTATATCCTCTGAATTCTCATCTTTCAGAGCTTTTATTACACCTGAGATAGATTTAAGATTAGTGCTCACACAATTAAGATTAAAAGTCTCAATAAATCTATTTTTAGCAAAATCGCTATAAGATCCTTTTGGACCTAAAAACAAAAGTTTTCTAATTCTCGTTGTATCTAATATTTCCGGTGTCATAATTTGCCTCTTATTATAATTCACAGCTATTTACCTCTGTTTATCCCTTATCTGTCAGCAGAAAAATCTCTTTGTAAGATATTATTAACGCGTCTTGTAGCTTTATCAATATCGCCG
Organism: Candidatus Gastranaerophilales bacterium; assembly: GCA_944322835.1. Lineage (GTDB taxonomy): Bacteria > Cyanobacteriota > Vampirovibrionia > Gastranaerophilales > Gastranaerophilaceae > CAG-196. The sequence continues at coordinate 1,895 of CALUQF010000054.1, forward strand.
GTTTTATAATATAACCTTGCAAGAAGCATTTCTCTAGAAGACGATGGTGACATATTGTAAGCTTTTTGTGCATAAGAAAGAGCCGTACCATAGCGTTTAACTATTGCATATATAGTAGCAATCTCTTCATAACTTTTTGCCACAGTATTTGTATCATTTGTTATCGTAGAAATTTTTTGATATTCCTCTATAGCTTTTACATATTGTTTATCTTTTTTTAATTTCTCTGCATCAAGAAAAACTTTCATAGCTTTTTCTTCTGCAGTCGGTTCTGCTACAGCATGAACAGCCTCCCCATCAGAAGAATTTGCAACCTCAGCTTCCTGCGGTAAATCTTCAATGTTTTCCAAGTTTTCTTGTGCTCCAGGTTTTAGAAGCGGTACATTTAAATTTTTCTTTTCTTCTTTTACCCCAGATTCGCCGTTTCTTTGTGTAATTGTTTTATTCGTATCAATTGTACTATTTGCTTTACCTTCGACCGACTCGGATATAGACGGCTCCTGTTGATTATTTGTATTTACATTTTTATTTACATTTGCATTTCTTGAGACAATTTGATTTGGATCTGAATCCGGTATATAGCTGAATGCCTTAATTATTAATACTAAAAACACCGCGCATATAAGAAGCAGTATTATTAAAAAACTTTTTGAGTTAAATTCTGTGTAATTGTTCATTAATTAAGGCTCCTTTCTTTTACATTCCTTCCTAATTCTACACCAAAAGCAAACATTGCAAAATCATATTTTACAGGATCCGCAGGACAAAACTCCCGAAGTTTTTCCGTAAGTTCCAAAACAGCTTTAAAATCGTTGCTTTTTCTCGTTAATAAGCCCATTGTGCGGGAGACTCTTCCAACATGAATATCAAGCGGGATTAACAAGTCCTTAGGTTTCATAAAAGTCCATATCCCTAAATCAACAGGAGGTTTTCTAACCAGCCACCTAAGATACATATTCATACGCTTCATTGCTCCACCATTATCTGGATTTGGTATCATATGGTAAAATCCTTGTCCAGCTGATTTTGGAACTCGCGAATAGAAATAGTCTACAACCGTTTTCAAAAAATCTTCTTTGCCAAAGGCGTACTTAAACAGTTCTTCTAAACCCTTAGATTCTGTGTATAATTTATTTAAAATTTCAAATATCGGAATAATATCATTATCTTTTGAAAAGCGGTATTCTACCCCTTTAAGGTTAGAAAAATCTCCATTTTTTACATAATTTGTAATATCATTATCAGCACGATTAAATAAATCGTTTAATTTAGCAATAAACATTTTTCTGTTTCCATACGCAAACAAGGAGGCAATAAAGCCGTATAATTCTATATCCTCTTTTGATTTTCCTCTGTGCGGAAACTGAATAGGATCATCTTTTATAAAATCTTCTTTTTCGTATTTTATAACTAAATTATCAAGCTCTTGTTTTGTTATCATCTTATACTTTTAAAAAAATCTTCCAAGATTTTATTACATTTATCTTCTTCTATTCCACCATACACTTTTATGTATGAATTAGTCAAGTTTTTATAAACAGGATTTGAAAGCAGAGCTCCATATTGAGGATTGTACGCTCCAAAATAAATCACAGAAATCCCAGATTGAATAATTGCCCAGCTGCACATCGGACACGGTTCAAGTGTTACATACATCTCACACCCTTTGAGTCTTGAACTTTCAAGTTTCTTTTGAGCTTCTCTGATTGCTAACATTTCCGCATGAGCTGTAACATCATTGTCTAATTCACGCCTGTTATGGGCACTTGCTATAACTTCACCATCTTTTTTTATAACGCATCCTATCGGAACATCTTTTTCACATTTTAAAGCTTGTGCTATAGCGTTTTGCATTCATAAATACTCCATATACTTATATATTAATATTATAAGGGAAATAAAGTTAATGTCTGGCAATGCCTAACCTTGCTTGGTTAATTCATATTCACTTGATAAAAATTCCATACAGCGAAGATAGTTCTTCGCTAGTGTGCTGTCTGTATTTTTCTATTAGCGTTCCGCTCTCATTTCTTAATTCCTTAATATTAATAAATTATAAAATTTGTTCCCAAGTTACGTAACATATACAAAATTGCAACCTGCAGGGGAGGTGCAAAATCTTTGATTTAGAGAAGCGGAGCTATACTGATATTTGATTAGTTTTTTGTACTCCTAAAATTATCTTAAACAGTTATAGAAGAAACGTAAGCGTCTAAAGAATATCTTGAAAAGAAAGTTAATGTTAAATTAGTATATCCAACCTCCCTTATAACAAAATTTCACGCATTAGTTAATATAAGCATCATCAAGAAGCTTTATTCTGAATTCACTTCCTGCCGGGATTGAGACATGCCCGCCTTTAGAGAAAAATGCTGTTATTGGTGATACAAGTGTATTTACGCCGAGACATATTGTTCCGTATGCAAAAGGAAACGGTGATAATAATAACGTTGCGCCGTCTCCGCCTAAACTAACCGTTAAATTAAGCATTCTGCCAAACAGAGTCCTTCCCCAATTCCCCTTTTTCCACATGGTTTTAAGATATGTTCTATCACCTTTTATGTTATTAAGGAATATCATTTTATCATCGGCTCTTGTTACATATGCATTAATAGGGACAGTCTGGCCTTTATAGAGCATGCTTCTTATTCTTATAACAACAAGCCCGCCGTTACAGGTTATCTGCGGCTGGTGAGATTCTATAATTTCTCCGGTAAATACAGTAGAGGCGGGAATTGTATATTTCTTTTTAACAATTGCTGTCTTAGTCGTAAATTTAACCGTTGTTCCTTTTCTTTGCCAATCGGAAATCTTAGCTGAATTTACGACATTAAAACTTGTACCTTTTCTTATTTTTATATTCCCGGAACTAATAACCTTCACTGGAGGCTGCGGGGTTACAACTGGAGGAGAAGAAGTATTTGGAATATTATCATCTTCCATATCAAGAATAACAGGCAGTTCAGGAAGAGTCTCTTCTTTTACACCGGTATCATTGATTAGTTTAGAAGGGTTATAGTTCTTTCGGATTTCATCATCAACAGTCATGTCTAAATCCAGAGCATGTGTTTTATTTGAAAGAAATATTAACAATATAAGTACATAAATTATCTTTTTCATCTTTTCTACAATCAGCCTAAAAGCGTCTCTCTTATCCCTCTCAGTCACCTAGTCACTTAATCACTCAGTCACTTATCTTTCCCAATTGTAACAAATTTGTCACAAACTAGCAAAAAAAATTTTTATTTGTTTTACTATGAATGTGTAGACAGTTAATTTAGATTGGAAACTATGATGATGAAGATTCATACAACGCAAAATCTAAGCTCCTTGGGAAGGATACAATCAACCAACACTAGTACTATCCCTAATGATGAGATTAGATTAAATTATTCGGAACAAATGCGAAAGCAGAAATTGTTGCATGCCCAGCCTGATTCTTACGAGAGCGAAGTGTCTTTTAAGGGCAAAAAAGAAATTGTGAAGAAAGTTATAACAGCGGCGGATAAAGAGACAAAGAAGGATAAGTTTCTAAGAGGCCGCTTTTTTGATGGCGCTTTAGACTTGATGGGACATGAGGTACTTACACAGGCTTGCATATCTGCACTTATTTGTATAATACTGAGACCAGCTACTATTATGGCTTTCCCAACAAAGAAAAACAAACAAGATAATATGTACGCGTCAGCTCACTCAATGTCTTCAGGTGCTGTTGGTATCGTAGGTTCTATATTAATAGCAACTCCGTTCTCTAAAGGTATAAAATATGCAAAAAAGAATTTGTTGCCGTATTTGAAACCTAGTATATTAGAAAAGAAACATCCGCAGCTGGACATAGAAACTATTAAAAAGCCTTTTAGTGAATGGAAAGATAAATCAAAAAACCCGTTCTCACCAGATGTAAAAGATACTTTAACAGTCGCAAGACCAACACACTTATCACAAGTCTCTGAAGAAACATTAAATAAACAATTTAATCTTAATATTGATTTAAATGCAATGAAAGGTAAATCTGTAAATGAATGGGTTGACAGAAACGGTAAGAAAATACATATTGATTTAAAAGATATGTTTATTGCTGTTAAAGAAGAAGGAATGGAAAGTTCACTTCATCTAAAAGACTATGACAATGTAAATTTCTTCTCACTAAAACATATTGATGAAGGGTTCTTAAAAGAAATTATGCCGGATTTGGATACAGCTTCTATTGAGAAAAACGGCAAAAGATTGCACCCTGATTTCTGGAAAAAGAAAGACGGAACTCCATACAATCTTGATATGGATATGATACACATCTCTTCTTACAGAGAAACTAAACATGCAACTCCTTTATATACAGGAGCAAAGAGAGATGGAACAAATGGAGAAAAATATTGTTCATATCAATCAAATACCGTAGAAAAAGATAAAGATGGGCTTCCTAAAGAAGGAGTTCCGGATATATTAGGCACTCCGGTTACGCAAAAAATGTTAGATGCAGATAAAGCAAATGACATATGTGATAAATGGTTAGGCTGGCTTCCGGATATTGCGACAAGAATTCCGATAGCGGCTGGAACAATCATGCTGATACCGTGGATTCTTAAACACATTTTCGGCTTAGAAAAAAGCAAAAAGCCGGCTAAACCGGTAGTCGAAACTAAGGAAATCGCACCTGCTAAACAGGAGATAGACACCAGAAAGGCGGTGGCATAATGAATGTTCAAGGTTTAAACAGTTATAATTTACAGGCAAGATATACTAATAAATCTCCTCTTAGACAGGCTGAATCTACAGAAATCAAGACTCCGCAAAGGCCAAGTTTTAAAGGAAAAGAATCAAAATTTGGCGCTTGGATAAGTAAAATATATGGGAAATATTATGCAAAATGGATGTACAATCAAGAATGGATACAAAATGCATCTGAAAAAATGGCCAAATCCTCTATTCCAGGCAGTATGACTGAGCATATGGCAACACTGGGCTCCGTTTTAACAAGCAGTGTGTATATGTGGAAAACTGTACATAATAAAGATTTGGATGCTGATAACAGAAAGACTTTGGCAATAAATCAGGGGCTCTGTTGTGTAATACCTGCAATTGCGGCTTATACTGTTGCATCTAAGATCAAAGGTCTTAACAAAAATCTAGAACACTTATACCGCGGGCTAAAAGAACAACAGATTGCTAAGCTGCGCAAAGTGGATAGTGAAAAAGCCAAAATGATTAAAGAGTCGTTGGGATCAAAATTGAAAAACTTTGGCTCTTTGATGGGACTTGCAACATTCACATTAATTTACAGATATGGAACACCGGTACTTGTTACACCTTTAGCAAACAAGCTGGGTGATAAATTAAACGCACGCAAAAAAGCTAAACAAATGGCAATGCAGCCGGCGGTTAATACAGCTAAAGAAGTTGAAATGAAGCCAACGGCTAACAACACAAAACAAGTTGCTTAAAGAAAATTGCAAACCTAATGTGTACATACAAAAAGGACTGTTCTGGATTAATTTTCAGGGCAGTTTTTTTGTAATACAATCAGCTGATAGGGGGAAATGTAAGCAACTATTCGCTAAATATTGATTATTCTTTAGCTTATAATCCCTCTAGCCTCTTGTGTTTGTATTTTCAAATATGGCTCTGCTTTGGCTTAGGGCAAGCATTTTTAGAGAGCAGCCGCCATCTGAACGATTGATTACGCCAATAGAGGATAGCCTTGCAACTACAAACTCATTTAATTCGTCCGGTGAAATAAATAGCGGACACTCGTCATTGCATACTCTGTTTTCTGCAAAAGGGCATGTTTTTACTACCATATAATTACTCCTCTCCCAATTCTTTTAAAGCCTGATGTAATTGCTCTTCATTAGGCGCTTTACCATGCCATGAGGCTTGGTTTTCCATAAACGAGCACCCTTTTCCTTTGATTGTATGAGCAATTATTGCGCAAGGTTTAACTGCTTTTTTGGCCTTTTCAACAGCATTATATATTTGCTCAAAGTCGTGGCCGTTAATCTCAATAACGTCCCAGTTAAAAGCTTTAATTTTATCATTCAAATTATCAAGCGCCATAACATCTTCCGTGCAACCGTCAATTTGAAGTTTATTTCTATCGATTATTGCAATAAGGTTATCAAGTTTTCTATGCGCTGCCTGCATAAAAGCTTCCCAGCAAGAACCTTCCTGAAGCTCTCCATCTCCTGTATATACAACAACATAAGCTGGATTATTGTCGAGTTTTAGCCCCATTGCGATACCGCACCCTATAGAGAGTCCCTGCCCTAAAGAACCTGTAGAAGTCTCAATCCCCGGAAGATATCCTTTAGCCGGGTGGCCTTGAAGTCTTGAGTGAAATTTTCTAAAAGTCATTAATTCTTCTTCCGGAAACATTCCATGCTCAGCAAGCGTTGCATATAAAAGCGGTGAAGCGTGCCCTTTAGATAGTATAAATCTGTCTCTTTTTTCAAAATCTGGAGATTTATCCCAATCTGATGGAATATTAAGTGATTTATTATACAAAACTGCTAAAATATCGGCGCCAGAAAGCGACCCTCCAGGGTGGCCGGATTTTGCATTACAGACCATTTTTACAATATTTTTTCTTGTTTTGCACGCAAAATTTTTTAATTCTTCTAGTTCACTTTTTGTAAGCATTTAAATTTTATCCTTATAATTGATAACTTTTAACAAAAATAACGGCAGGGCCGGGAAAATCCTTTTAAACCTTGAAGGCTGGCATGCGGTTCTATAAAACCACTCAAGCCCTAAACTCTGGATAATCTTAGGCGCCCGTTTGAGATTTCCTGACCAAACATCAAGACTTCCTCCGATTCCTATCATAAGTGCAGGATTCAGAATCTTTTTAGCTTTGTATATAAACTCTTCCTGCTTTGGAGAACCAAGCGCTACAAGAATAAGTTTTGGCGATTTTGACTTGAGTTCATTGTATATAGGCTCATCATTATCAAAATATCCGTTATGGTAATAAACAATATTGAGTCCTGATATTTCTTTTTGTAAATTCTCTACAGCCTTGCTTATAACCTCTTCCTTCGCTCCTATAATTGCAACCGGAATATCATTTTTTGAAGCTTCACATAACAACCTTCTTGCAAAATCAATGCCCGGAATTCTATTTGCGTTTTTCCCTGTAAGCTTAAGAGCAATCTTAACTCCTATACCGTCCGGAATTACCATTTCTGCTTCTTTTATAATATTTGCAAAATCTGCATTGTTTTCTGCATACTGAATCATTTCAGGGTTAATAGTCACGACTTGAGAAACCTTATGCCCGTCAATCATATTCTTTGCTCTTACAACTGCCTCGTCAAAAGAGTAATTATCAATATTAAAACCTAGCAACTCAACACTCATAAAAACATTATACTTGAAAAATAAAAAAAAGTATTTTAAAATTCATTATACACGAGAAAGGAGTTTTATATTATGAAAAGACTATTCACATTACTAGCAGTTATTGCTCTTACAACATCATTAGCAGCAACTGCAGCTGAATCAAGATTAGAAAATTACGTAAACAAAAAGCTTTCTCCAATAACAGAGAAAGAAAAAGCATTCAATGAGAAAATGGAAGCACAACAAAAAGCTAATGAAGCTAAGCAGGCTGAATTGAAGAAACAACAAGAAGAACGTCAAGCTGCTAGAGAAAAACAAATGCAAGAAGCTAAAGCAAGACGTCAGGCAACAAAAGACGCTATTCAGGCTGAAAAGGATTACTGGAAATCTTTAACAAAATAGGAAAGGTTGAATTTTATGAAAAAGTTTTTAGCTGCTGCAATTATTGCAATGCTCACAACATCAATAGCGGCAAATGCTACAGAATCACGTATTCAGAATTTTGTTGATAATCTGATTTCACCTATAACAACAAAAGAGAAAGAACTAAATTCACAAGCTGAAGCGCAGAGAAAAGCCAGAGAACAAAGACAAAAAGCTTATGAGAAGCAACAAAAGGAAAGACAGAAGGCTTATCAAAAACAGCAGAGAGAAAGACAACGTGAATTGAAGAAGAAGCAAAGAGAAGCACAAAAAAGACGCGAAAATACGAGAAATGCAATAGAAGCAGAAACTAGCTTTTGGAAATCATTATTCAATAATGACTAAATTAAAGGGAGGGTTTGAACCCTCCCTATTTTATTGTATAATTCTATTATGATTGATAGATATTCGCGCGAAGAAATAAAAAAAATCTGGGATTTAAAGGAAAAGTTTAATTACTATTTAAGAGTTGAAATTGCAGTGTGTGAAGCTTATGCAAAGCTTGGAAGAATCCCGTTTGATAATCTTGAAGAGATTAAAAATAAAGCCTCTTTTACAATAGAAAGAATAGACGAGATTGAACGTGAAGTCCGGCATGACGTAATCGCTTTTTTGACTGCTGTAAATGAGTCTGTAGGTGAAGAGAATGCTAAATATATTCATATGGGGCTTACAAGCTCTGATGTAATTGATACGGCATTTGCTCTTCAAATCGTTGATAGTTCGAAGATTATAGAGAAAGAATTAGATGAACTTATAAAAGTTGTTAAAAATTTAGCATTCAAATACAAAAATACAATTTGCATGGGGCGCTCTCATGGGGTTCATGCGGAAGTTACAACCTTTGGATTTAAATTGCTTAATTGGCTGGACGAATTAGAGCGTGCAAGGGTTAGTTTTGAATATGCACTTAAAGAAATCTCTGTCGGGCAAATATCAGGACCTGTCGGGACTTATAGTAATCTTCCTATTGAAGTTGAAGAATATGCATGTGAATATCTAGGGCTTAGACCTGCAAGGATTTCAACTCAGATTATATCAAGAGACAGGCATGCAAAATTTATGTCATCTCTTGCTGTTATATCTTCTATAATAGAGCAGTTTGCAACAGAGATAAGGCATCTTCAAAAAACAGAGGTAAGAGAGGTGGAAGAAGGTTTTGGCGCTCATCAAAAAGGATCCTCCGCTATGCCGCATAAAAAGAACCCTGTTTTATGCGAAAATTTATGCGGGCTTGCGCGTGTAGTCCGATCTAATATGCTAGCCGCTTTTGAAAATATTAATCTCTGGCATGAAAGAGATATTTCGCATAGCTCCGCTGAGAGAATAATATTTCCGGACTCTCTAATCCTTATAGATTTTATGCTACATAGGTTCAAGGGTGTTATGGAAAATCTTGTTGTGCACGAGGACAATATGCTGAAGAATACAAAGCTTTATGGCGGGGTTGTTTATTCTCAAAAAGTTATGCTAAAGCTTGTAGATAAAGGTTTTACAAGAGAAGAAGCATATAGAATTGTTCAAAAACATGCTCTGGATGCATTAAACGGCGGCGATTTCAGAAAAGGGCTTGAGAGTGAAAACTTACTTACAAATGCTGAATTAGATGAATGTTTTGATATAAAAGCGTATTTGAAAAATATAGATAAAGTTTTTGCAAGGTTTGAGAGGTGACAAATGAAAAAGATTTTTATAACAATATTAGCATTTTTATTTCTTTTACCTTGTATAGCTGCCCAAAAACCACGCTGGGTTGGTCAGCCTATTTATGTTTATATTCCTGAATACGGTCAAATGAGTGATTTAATGAAACAGGCTTTTGAAGCTTGGGAATATAGATCAAAAAAGCT
>CALUQF010000055.1 GCA_944322835.1 Candidatus Gastranaerophilales bacterium
TTCAACAATTAAGCATGTTGAAGAAAGAACAAACGAAAAAGGATTGGAAATTTTCCAAAAAGCAGTTACAAATGCTACACCTTTATTAGAAGTTAAAGCAAGACGTATCGGCGGTTCTACTTATCAAGTACCGATTGATGTTAAGCCGGACAGAGGTTTTGCACTTGCTTCTTCTTGGATTATTGCAGCTGCAAAAAATAGAAATGGTAAATCTTTTGTTGAAAAACTTACAAACGAATTGATTGACGCTTCTAACGGAAACGGTTCGGCATGTAAGAAACGTGAAGATACACATAGAATGGCAGAAGCTAACAAAGCATTTGCTCATTACAGATATTAATATTTATTAATAAAAATAAAATCCCGGTATAAAACTTATACCGGGATTTTATGCTTTTAGACTTTAAAATCTGCATTTTAATAATTTTTTGCTTTGACCATAAAGTAGCTTTTAGGGTGTTTGCATACCGGGCAGATTTCTACAGCAGATTCTCCTGTGTAGGTAAAACCGCAATTGGCACACTCCCAAACTACAGGTTCGGACTTCTTGAAAACTTCTTCATTTTTAATATTTTCGAAAAGTTTTCTATACCTTTCTTCGTGTTCTTTTTCTATTTTTGCAACGTTTTCAAATAAAAGTGCTATATCATTAAACCCTTCTTCTCTTGCTTCTTTTGCAAAATTTGCATACATATCTGTCCATTCATAATTCTCTCCATTAGCAGCGTCTTCAAGGTTTTCTAAAGTAGATGCAATAGAGCCTCCATGAAGAAGTTTAAACCAAATTTTTGCATGTTCTTTTTCATTATTTGCAGTTTCTTCAAAAATTTTGGCAATATGTACAAAGCCGTCTTTTTTAGCCTGAGAAGCATAATAAGTATATTTGTTTCTTGCTTCAGATTCACCCGCAAATGCCTGCATTAAATTCTTTTCAGTTTTTGACCCTCTTAATTCCATATAAATCTCCTTTCTTTTAAAGTTCTATTATAACATAATAATTTGTGCTAACATACTGTTATGGATTTGTTTAGCCAACTGGAAGAAATGAATAAACAAACACCTCTTGCGGAGATTATGCGCCCAAAGACTTTAGATGAGTTTTTAGGTCAGTCAAATGTCGTTGCTCCGAATTCTCCGCTTTTAAATCTTTCAAAAACACAAAGGCTGTTTTCTCTTATTCTATGGGGAACTCCGGGCTGCGGAAAAACTACTCTAGCAAGGCTTATTGCAGCAAAAGTCAATGCGCAGTTTATAGAGCTTTCAGCTGTAACATCCGGCGTTAAAGAGATTAAAGAAACCGTTGAAAAAGCAAGAGAAGCGCTAAGGGCAGGACAAAAAACCATATTATTTATAGATGAAATCCACAGGTATTCAAAAACCCAGCAAGATGCGCTTTTACCTCATGTCGAAAACGGCACATTATTTCTTATAGGCTCAACAACTGAAAATCCCTCCTTTCAGGTCGTGCCGGCATTGATTTCAAGAGTGCAGGTAATAAGGCTTAATCCTATAAACGATGTTAGTATGGCAAAAATTATTAACCGCGGGTTTGAATACCTTGAAAACCATTATCAACCGATTGAGTATGATGAAGAGGTTACAAAATTTATAATCAATAATGCAAGAGGTGATGCAAGGTGTGCGTTGAATCTTGTTGAAAATTCTTATTTTGCAAGTAATTTATCAAATGGTACAAGGCTTTTATCAGTAGCAATTTTAGAGAGTATTACACAGAAAAGAAATACACGCTATTCAACACAGGAACACTATGATTGCGCTTCTGCTTTTCAAAAGAGCCTCCGCGGTTCCGATGCAGATGCTGCAATTTATTATTTGGCAAAAATGATAGAAGCAGGTGAGGATCCTCGATTTATAGCAAGAAGATTAATCGTTTGTGCAGCAGAAGATGTTGGAATAGCTGATCCAAATGCAATGAATATTGCAGTAAATGCATATCGGGCCGTAGAAATAATAGGACTTCCGGAAGGTCGGATTCCTTTGGCAAACGCAGTTGTTTATGTAGCAAAGGCTCCAAAATCTAATAAGGCTTGCCTTGCAATAGATAAGGCGCTTGCAGATATAGAATCCGGAAAAGATTTTCCGCCTCCAATGCATTTGAGAGATGCTCATTATAAGGATGCTAAGAAATACGGATTTGGTGAAGGGTATATTTATACACATGATGCTCCGGATATTGAACAACAGTTTCTGCCGGACGAACTTGTCGGAAGAAAATACTTAGAGGAATAAAAAACTCCCGAAGAAAGTCTCAACGGGAGTTTTTTATTATGTTTTTTTTTGCAAACTATTTAGCAATTTTTTTGATTGCAAGAACAAGTCTTGATTTCTTTCTTGCAGCTGTATTTTTGTGTAAAATACCTTTTGAAACAGCCTTGTCGCATAATTGATATGCTTTAGAAATTGCAGCATTTAAAGCTTCTTTGTCATCACTGCTAGCCAATGCTAATGCTTTTTTTAGAGCAGTTTTGATAGAAGTTTTAAAAGCTACGTTTCTTTGTCTGTTAGCTTCTGCAATAAGAACTCTTTTTTTTGCTGACTTAATATTTGCCATTTTATATTTCCTTTCACTTTTGCCGGTGACTGATGGTTAATGACTCCTCCAGCTCCAGCTTTACCACTTGAGGATAGTGAGTATCTATATTCTAATCATAACAAAATAGTTTGTAAAGTGTATTTTAAGATTTTTTAATTTCCGTAAGTGTCGGATCTAAGAGTCTGCGTCCGATATTATCAAAATTTATAGAAAACAGCGTCTTATTTCCGTATTTAATCATTTTTTCTACAACTCCTGTTCCGTATTTTGCATGAGTAACGGTATCTCCTTGCTGAATCGGATCACTCATTACGAGATCTTCCTGAGGAATATCTGCGTCATACACAGGAACTATAGGAGTAGACGAATTTCTTGTTTCTAGTATTTCTTGCGCTGGAGATGCTTCTTGTAATTCAATCGGCTCTTCAGGCGCTTCAAGAATACCTTCATTACTTTCGGATGAATCAGATATTTCTTCTAACACGGCATCATTATCCGAAACCTCTTCTAATAGAATTTCGTCATCATTATTTAATTCGTCTATAAAATCTAAATCCGAATCTGAGATATCGTCATCCTTGCGCGTTGTAAAAACTTTATCAACATCTTTTACTATTTGTGTATCTAAATCTTCTTCCGTAAGCTCGGTTTCTTCAAGTTCTTCTGACATGTCTATAACAATATCATTCTCATCTGCCTCATCAGGATCTAATTCAACAATCTCATCTAAATCAAAATTGTCATTACCGGATATAGGTAATATCTCTGTTTTCTGTTTCGGCTCTTCTTCAGCAGCTTCTTCGGGAAGAATTTGTTCGTCAATAACCGGTTCACTGTCAAGCTCCAAATCCATATCTGAATCTAATTCAATTGAATCGATTTCTTCCTCATTATCAGCATCAACAATTTCCAGTGTATCTTCAGTTTCAGAAGGCACTACAGCAGGTAAAGCTTCAAGCTCCTCTTCGGTAGGGAGCTCTTCTGCCAGAGGAATTTCTTCTATTTCCTGATTTAAAGTTATTTCTTCATAATCATTTGGTGCATCTTCTAATACAGAATATTCTTCTTCGCTGCTTGGATGAATTTCTGTCTCAAAAGATTCTGTTAGCGGAATTTCTTCTTCCGCATCTTCGTTGTTTTGAATACTTTCCGGCTCATCAAGGATTTCCTGCAACACATCTGCACTGTTATCTTCTACAGTATTCTCCTCTGCAATAACTGCCTCTTCATCCTTATTTTCTTCTATAGTTTCTACTTCATTATCAGTTATTATTTCTTCTGCCGTGTCGAATAAGTTAAGATTTTCAGGAGGAGTCAGGTCTTCTCCAGCTTGCTGCATTGCATTTATAGATTGTTCCTCTATATTTGCAAGGATTTCGGTATCTTTTTCCGGCAAAGATGACTGCTCGTCTTCTGTATTTGCAGCCTCAGTTTCTTCTTGTTCTTCTTCTGATACATCGGCATTAACAATATCTTCTTCTTCACAATCCGGTAAATTTTGTTCCGGCTCAAGAGCTTGTTCTATAACATCCGCTTCCTCTGTATTTTCTGCTGCAAGCTGCTCTAAGGCCGAATCATCCGTTTCGTTAGTTTCAATATTTATGTCGATATCAATGACAGGCAGCTCATCAATAATTTCCAAAGACGAAACCAACGGAATATAGCTTGTTGCCTCTCCGGCAATCAAGTACGAAGACGGCTTCATTGCTTTTATAAAAGTACTGTATATGTTAAATACTTCATTATTAGTAAGAGATGGAAATATTATAAAATTATCAAAAACATTCTTAATATCGTTTAAATATTTAAATCTCGAATGAGTAATAAATGTAGTTGATATATTTTGATTGGACAGAATGTTTTTTATACTTTTCTTACTTACACTGTTTGACATTTCAAGAAAAACTTGTGTATCAGAAAATTTGTCCAAAGTTTCATAAATATGCTCAAGATACCTGTTTTGGAACACTGTATCAAGTTCTGACAAATCAATAACGGTACATTTTGATTTGAAACAATTTTCAAGACTTTTTACTTCCTGCTGATTTTTTGCAAAATAACCGAGCCTGTCGAATTTAGCAAGCTTGTTTTTAAGCACAAGAAGTTTAAAAACATGAGCTTTATCAACCATATCATCAACAATAGTTTTTAAAGCCTCAAAAGGAAGAAACGGAACAGTTTTTGAATATTCCGCAAGTTCTTTAAATATCTCAATAATAGTAGCTTTGCTCTCGCTCGTTGCATCATTCAGGCAATCCTGATACATAAAAGCTAGAGATTCCGTATTAAGAGGCAGTTTAAAATCAACGCCTGCTTTAACTTTTTTTGCCTTTATAACTCCAAGCGTATCTATAATGATGACATTTTTAGAAAGATTGTTGAATTGTTTCGTTAAATTTCTGGCTAAAATATTATTTGCAGAACTATCATCAACACTTATAAGCATTTTTTTATCAAATGCTCCCGCGTCAATGGTAATAGGTATACTTTGCAGTGTTTTCCCTGCAATTACGGGATTTTTTGCATATATGGCATTTTTTAGAATTTCTTCCGAAAACTCTGTAATCTCAGCCTCTTTAGAAGGGAGTGTTTTATCATAATTTTCAATCGCGTCTGCTATGTATAAAAATAAAATCTTTGCGTATGCAATAGAGTTTTCGCCGGAACGCTTAAGCTGGATTACTTGCGCAATATAGCTTTTTCCCATACCATCTGCTTTTATAAAAGAGGACAAGTTTATACTCTTGTCTGCTTCAAATTTAATAAATCCGTCTCTCGCTTCTAAGATTTTCATATTGTGATATTAACATAAAAAAGGGTTTTTTAATATATATTTTTACAAATTGCAAAGTTAAATCTTTTAACATTTCTTAATATAATCCGCAATAAAACAATCTATCATGAAATGGGACATTTGCAGGATTATGCAAAAAATCTTAAAGAACTTGATGTTAAAAACTGGAAAATACCAACCTTTAAAGATGCCTGGAAAGATGCAAAAGCCGGTAAAAAACACCCAAATAATACAGAAATTGATCATGTCAATAACCGCTGGAAAGGCTTAACCTATGATGGACTCAAGGATTTATTTGAAAAAGAGCCTGATAAATTTAAGAAAAAATATCCTGACTTGTATGAGTTTTTAACAAACCAGACAACGCAGCAGACGGCCGGCAAAATTTCATGGTACGCACAGACAAGCATTGGTGAATTTGTTGCAGAAGTTTATGCAAAACTCGTTAGCGGGGTAAAACTGCCCGATGATGTTATGGAATTGTACAAAAAATATAATGGCCCAATGATTGCGGCATAAACGTAAGTTTAGCAATGTTATGTCGGCTTAGTAAAGTTATATAATATTGTTATGTCACTTAGGATGACCTGCAAAATTCACGCCAGACGAGGCGGCCCCTCGCCCCCTTGCCACTAGTGTCCAAATAAATGTTAGGAGTTTAAAATACTAATCCAACATCTGTATAGGCCCCCTCCCCGAAATCAAAGATTTCGACCCTGTCTTGGATTTGCTCCACGCTCACAGAGTTCCGCCTTTAAGCCTGACGGCTTAGTCGGCTCCATCTGTTCGCTATCCGGACTAACTCACTGACGTTCGTGTCGTCCGTCCGCAAATCCGCTCCCACACAGAGGTCAATCTGGCGGGGCGGGTAGGCTCCACGCTAAGCGTAGCAGTCCCCTCGCCCCTTGCGGGAGAGGGAAGAATTTCAAGTTGAGCTATAGCGAAACTTAGAAATTCGGGTGAGGGGTCTTTTTTATGCCCGACAATTTGTAATATTTACAAATTGAAAGAGAAATTTTCTACTATACTTTTAAACAATTTTGTGCTTTAATTCGGATATGAGAGAATTTATTTTAAAAAATAATATAACAGCTTGTTTTAAAGAAAATAAAGATACACCGAGAGCTGCGGTAACATTGAATATGTTAATTACAAAGCCGGAGAAAACACCCGGAGAGTATTCTCTGATGAACAGGCTTTTATTAAAAGGAACTCAAAAATATTCTTCAGAAGAACTTTCTGCCATTCTTGACGAGAACGCAATCGAGCTTTGTATAGAGATGAAATCTGATTATTTAAGATTCAGATTTGTCTGCCTGAATGAAGATATTGAGCTTGCTCTTTCTATTATGAATGATATTATTCAAAACTCTACTTTTGAAGAATTTGAAAAAGAAAAAACTAAAATGAAAGGAGAACTACTTGCTGAACTGGATTCTGCAAGGGTAAAAGTCTCTGATTTGTTCACTAAAACAATTTATAAAAATCACTATTACGGACATAGTTATACAGAGGTTCTTGAAAATATTGATAAAGTTACTAAAAATGATGTTATAAATTCTTATAAGGAAATTCTTAACAACAGCAAAAAAACTTTAACGCTTGTCGGTGATGTTGATGAAGGATTGTTAGGCAAGTATCTGGATTCAATTCCGGAATCCAAAGAAGCAGTTTCTGAAATAGAAACTCCGGAGCCGTTAACACAAGAATATTCCGAACTTATAAAAGAAGATGCTAATCAGGCGCAAATCATACAGGGTTGGAGAGTTCCAACTATTGGAAGCGAAGAGTATCCGGTATTTATGTTATTGAATGTGATTTTAGGTGCAAGCGGACTTTCTTCAAGGCTTTTTAGAGAATTAAGAGAGAAAAAAGGGCTTGCTTATACTGTGAGAACAGCGTATGAAACTCATCTAAAATCAGCTGTATTTAGTATTTACATAGGAACAGAGCCGGTTAATATCGAAACTTCTATTAACGGATTTAAAGAAGAAATTGACAAGATTAAGTCCATTCCGGTAAGTGAAGAAGAACTGCATAATGCAAAGAATAATCTTATCGGCAAGCAGCAGTTTATGAGTGAAACTAACTCCCAGCAGGCAAATTTGATGGCTTATTATTCAATAATGGGCAAGCCTTTTGGATACAGAAAAGAGCTTGTTGAACTCATACACGAGGTCACGCCTGATGATATTCAAGCTTGTGCTAACAAATATTTTACTAATGACTTTGTATTATCAGTTTTAAAACCATAGGCGGGTTCAATGGGTAATAATTTATTCACTGCCGGTAATAATACTAATCCCAGAGTTTTAATTATAGGCTGTTTTCATGGAGATGAACCGCAGGGAAAATTCCTGATAGAAGAATATTTGAAAAAAGCTGCGACAACAAATATATTATTTTTACCCTGCCTAAACCCTTGTAAAACCCGTACGAATGCAAATGGCGTGGATTTGAACAGAAATTTTCCGACAAAGAACTGGATTTTATCTGAGAGGAATGAATTTTTCGGCGGAGAAAAACCGGCAAGTGAAAAGGAAACTCAATTTGTTATTTCTCTTGTTGAGAAATATAATCCTAAATTAATTTTGACTCTTCATGCCCCATATAAGGTTGTTAATTATGATGGTGATGCAAGAGAAATTGCAGAAAAAATATCAAAAATTATAAATTATCCGGTTGAATCTTCGATAGGATATCCGACTCCGGGCAGTTTTGGCACTTGGGCGGGAGTGGAGAAAAATATTCCTGTAATAACACTTGAATTAGATGAAGAGATTGATGTAGAATTACTCAAAGAGCCGGTATTTAAAATTTTTGAAATGCTAGAGAAATATTAAGGAATAGTAATGGAAGATATAAAAAAGATAGTAGAAGATTGTGCTTTAAAACATGTTGCGATAATTATGGACGGAAACAGACGCTGGGCAAAAGAGCGAGGTCTTCCATCTGCATTAGGACATAAAAAAGGTGTTGATGCTCTAAAAGCCGCTATGAGAGCTTGTGATGATTTTGGAATAAAGTATCTTACTGTATACGCTTTTTCTACAGAAAATTGGAACAGGAAACCTGAAGAAGTAAGTTTTTTGATGGACTTATTAGCCCAAACCCTTAAAAATGAATTAAAAGAGATGCATGAAAATAATGTAGTTATATCTTTTATAGGAGATACAACAAAGTTAAGTCCAAAATTGCAGGATATTCTTAGAAATTCCGTAGAAACTACAAAAAATAATACCGGAGTAAATCTCCAAATAGCATTCAACTATGGTGCAAGAGATGAAATAGTACATGCTGTTAAAGAGATTATAGCATTAGGCGAAACAAATATTACGGAAGAGACTATTTCAAAGCATTTGTATACAAGAAATATTCCGGATCCTGATTTATTAATAAGAACCGGCGGGGAAATGCGTGTTTCAAATTATCTTTTATGGCAGATTGCGTATTCGGAATTTATTGTTCTAACTCAATTCTGGCCGGAATTTGACAAACAAACGCTTGCAGAATGTGTAACAGAATATGCAAGAAGAAACCGCAGGTTCGGCGCGTAACATTATTACCAGATACCATCAAATATATCTGATATAAAATCCATTGCATCATCTGAATATTCTTTTAGTTTCATTTTTAAAGGATTTTTATCTTTAGCGGCCAAATAATCTAAAGCAATAGCAGATGTTATTAATGCTGCTCCAATGGCAATATAGCTTTTTAAATTTGTGTTCTCGTCTTCCTTATAGTTAAATTTATCAGTGAGATATGAAATTCCAACTCCCATTGCGGCTGTAAGTCCTATTCCGGCTGCCATTTTTACAGGATTTCTGTTTTTATATTCTTTAAACCCGTTTTTGTATATAAGCGGGGTAAATCCTGTTGCCACAGCCCCTAATGATGCTGACATGAAAGCATTTCTTTTGTTAAATTTTTGCTTAGATTTATCGGGCTGATTTTGTGCACGAAAAGAGTACTTATAATTATCAAAACTGTATGCTTTTATATTTCGGGTTTGAAAAATCTTCATTACACACCATAAGATTAACAACATTTATTATAGCATATAAAAGCAGAGATATTAGTATTTTTTACCCCTAAGCGCATTGTGTGCTAAATTTTCTATTTTATCATCCAGTGGTTCAGGTTTGAAGCCGAGTGCAAGTTCAAGCAGGTAGTCTGCAAATTGCGGATTCTTCGGAAGGAAAGAGCCGTGAAGATATGTTCCAAAAACATTTTTGAATCTTGCGCCCTCTGTTTTGTCTGCTCCGTTATTACCGTTTCCAACAAGAATTGTGCCGATTGGTTCTGTTTCACCCTCAAGATAAGTCAAGCCGCTATGGTTTTCAAAACCTACGAGTGTGCCATTTTCTATCAAATCGGTTTTAACAGTAACATTTCCTATAAATCTTTTGTCGCCTGCAATTGTATACGCGTCAAGCAAACTAATACCGTTAAGCCTTTCACCGTTATGAGGCTTGTAATAATGCCCCATGAGCTGATAGCCGCCGCAGATTCCGAGAAAAACCGAAATTCTGTCGCGATCTTGCGTCAGAAAATCTTTATGTTTTTGAAGTTCCTTTGAAACTTCTATTTGCTGTAAGTCTTGCCCACCTCCGATAAAATAAATATCATGTTCTGAAATCTTATCTCCAATATTAATTTCGTCAACTTCAACATCAATTCCGCGCCATTCACACCTTTTTTTCAGCGCTAAAATATTACCGCCGTCACCATAAATATTTAAAAGCTTAGGATATAAATGCGCTATTTTTACTTTTGTCATACAGCCATTTCCCTAATTAGCTTTACTGATTTTTGACGTTTATTTGTATGGGTTTTTATGTATTCATCAAGCAAGTCAAAGCAGACCTGACAGACTTTTTCTGTAGCTTTTTGGTCGTACTCGCTTTCGTAGTCAAAATCAAACTGGAGCATTGCTTGCAGAAAATCTCTTATTTTATGATGCATTTTTAATTTTACGCCGAGATGCTCATTACACTCCTTGCAAATTATTCCGCCCATAGTTGAAGAAAAATACATGTCCTCTTCTAAAACCTGCTCCCTGCAGCAGAGACAAGTATCAAGTTCCACGCAAAAACCCATAATAAGAAGGATTTTTAGCTGAAATTTTATTGCAGCGATTAGCATGTCTTTTTTTTCTTTTGCATTAGAAATTCTATTCAGTGCTTTGTATAGCAAATCATAAATTTCTTCGGAAGCGGATTCAGAGCCTTCTCCAAAATTCATAACAACCTCGGAAATATAAGATGACAGCATTAATTTATCAATATCTTCTCTTGTTTTTCTAAAATGGTTAACAGTTTGAGCTTGAACAATTGTATCTAATGAGCGGCCCTTAAGGAGTTGGAGAGAATTTGCAACCAATAAATCCATCCTTGCCCCTAATTTGCTTTTAGGTTTTTTAATCCCTTTTGCAACACCTTTTATTAATCCATTTTCTTTGGAGTACATAACTATAATTTTATCTGCGTCGTTTAGGTTGTATGATTTTAAATTTATTGCTTCTGTAACATAATTATTCATAATAAGCCTTTGTTCCCTGATAAACGCCTCTGAATATTTTTTCCAATTCCGGCTCATCGTTTGAATTCTCAAGCGCCTCTTCCTGTGAAATAAAACCTTTATCTGTAAGTATTGCAAGCGAAGTATTCATCGAAATCATATTATCAATAGTATTATCTCTTAAGAGTTCGTATATTTCGTCAGTATTATCTTTATTTATATAGTCCTTAATGGTAGATGTAACAACCATAATCTCGCATGCCGGATACCGTTTTTGTTCTTTTTCGGAATAAATAAGCTTTTGTGCAATTGTAGCTCTTAAGGTTTCAGATAATTGTTTCCTAATAAGATATCTATTTGATTCTTCAAACATGTTTACAATTCTATTAATAGTCTGTACTGCGTCATTCGTATGGAGTGTAGAGAGAACCAAATGCCCTGTCTCAGAAGCCTTGAGCGCAGCTTCCATGGTTTCCTTATCTCTTATCTCACCTATAAATATAACATCAGGATCTTGCCTTAAAGCGTATTTAATACCGTCAGAAAATGATCTTGTATCAACTCCGACCTGTCTTTGAGAAACTATGCTTTTTTTACATCCGAATACATACTCAATAGGAT
>CALUQF010000056.1 GCA_944322835.1 Candidatus Gastranaerophilales bacterium
GTACTCGGACTTCTGCCTAATTCTTTTGCTATTTTTCTTATTGATAAGCCTTCGCCTTGCAGGATGGTTATTTTGTCACGTTCGCTTGAACTTAGATGCTGCAACTGTTTCATTTTTACTAACTCCTTTCTGTTTTTATTCTAGTACATTATAGGCGTTAGTGTTGCGATTACTTCTTGAAATCATGTACAATTTTTTAAAACAAATGGCTTTAAAGCATTACATAGACAGGCATGTAAGGACTTTTCTTAAGACTTCTTCCGGATTGGATTTATCCTCAATAGCCGGCATAACCCTTTTAAGCGCATCTTCTATCTCTTTTTCTTCGTACCCGAGCGATAAAAGAACCGCCTGTGTATCATCAACAGCCTGACTTTGCGGAAGCGGACAGGCTGCTCGCGGAAGCTCTGTTTTCATAAGTCTGTCTTTTAGCTCTAAAATAATCTTCTGTGCAAGTTTCGGTCCAACACCCTTTGCTCTGGTAAGTTCCTTAAAATTTCCGTCTATAACAAGCGTAATCAAATCACACGCATCGAACTCGTTCAAAAGAGCAATCGCCATCTTTGCTCCGACTCCGGATACAGATAAAAGTATTTGAAAAATATCACGAGTTTCTTTGTTTGAAAACCCGTAAAGAGACATTGCATCTTCTCTGTGAGTAAGAAGCACGTAAACTTTTTGTAAAATCTCTTCATTAGTCTGTATTGCGTTAAAATCGCGTTCTCCGACTTCCAGTAAATAACCGCACCCTCCAGCCTCAATAGTAACAAAAGCGCCCTTAGATGTTCTTCTTTTATCTGTCACAAACCCTTTAAAATAATCAAACATACTCTAACTTCCCCTATAAAGTTATTATACAATAAATAGAAATAAGTATTGAGGGGTTTACAAAAAACTATGTTTTATGTAAGATGTATTTTGTTACAATTAAATCCTTTGGAGGAGTGCCAGAGCGGTTGATTGGAGCGGTCTTGAAAACCGTCGTACGTGCGAGCGTACCGTGGGTTCGAATCCCACCTCCTCCTCCATTTAAAGAGCCTGAGCCATAAAGGTTTTAGGCTTTTAATATTATATGACATGTGCATTGTGTGAATATTAATAGAGTATGGAGCAAAATAAGAAGAACGCAATAATTATAGGTGCCGGACCTGCAGGTTTAACTGCAGCATATAGTTTGTTAACAGAAACCCGGGATATAATTCCTATACTCATCGAGGCGGATGATTGTATCGGCGGGATTTCAAAAACATTAGACCTTGATGGCATAAAAACAGATATTGGGCCGCATAGATTTTTTTCAAAAGACAGCAGAGTTTTAGATTTTTGGTTTAGTTTTTTACCGCTGCAGGGCAAACGCTCAAAAGACGACAAGCTTTTGAATCGTAGTATTAATTTGAAAGACGGCGGCCCGGATCCTGAAATAGAAGAGTTTTGTATGCTTAAAAGAAAAAGATATTCAAGAATTTATTATCTTAATAAAATTTTTGATTATCCGGTTAAAATGAATTTGAAAACGGTATTTAATTTAGGATTATTTAGAACATTTCTTTGCGGTATAAGTTATATTAAAGCTTGTCTTTTTAAACGTAAGGAAGTTGCTCTGGAAGATTTTATGATAAATCGTTTTGGAAAAGTTCTTTATAGAATGTTTTTTGAATATTATACACAAAAGGTTTGGGGCAGACATCCTTCTAAGATTAGTAAAGAGTGGGGTGAACAAAGAATCAAAGGCCTTTCTCTTCTCAAATCATTAGTAAATAAATTTGTTGCCAAGAAACAAAGAGAAATATCTTTAATTGATGAATATTATTATCCTAAAAAAGGGGCCAGTCAATTATGGAATCGAATTGCGGATAAAATAGTAGAATTAGGCGGAGAAATTCATACTAATACTAAGGCGGTTAATTTTTGTATAAAAGATAATCGGGTGATATCTGTAACGACCCAAAAAGATGGAGTAAATCAAGAATGGCAGTGTGATTATGTAATATCATCCATGCCGGTCAAAGATCTTGTTAGAGGAATTTCTAATAGCCCTGCTGATATTTGCAATTTAGCTGAAAAGCTTCCATATAGAGAGTATATGTTGGTTTCTTTTCTTGTAAAAAACTGGAATTTAAAAAATAATACGGAATGGCCGACCATCAATAATATTTGTCCGGACAGCTGGATTTATATTCAAGATAGGGGCATCAAGGCAGGAAGGATTTTCATACCCAAAAATTTTTCACCATATCTTAGCGATGATATTGATGATATGTTAATCGGTCTTGAATATTTCTGTGATGAAGGTGATGAATTTTGGCAGATGGAAGATAATGAGATTTTCGATTTTGCAATTGACGAACTTATAAAAATTAAAGCAATTAATGACCGGACTGATATAGTCAAAGCATTCAGAACTAAAGTGAAGAAAGCTTATCCTGCTTATTTTGATACGTATAAAGAGTTCCATAAAATACGAGGGTTCCTTGATACGATTGAAAATTTATACTGTATAGGGCGTAACGGTCAGCATAAATATAATAATATGGATCATTCTACATTAAGTGGAATTATTGCTGCTCAAATAATAAAAAATAACGGCAATAAGTCTATTTTGTGGGATATCAATACGGAAGAAGCTTACCATGAGTCAACTTCCGCCTAATTAATGTTTTCTGCTGTCTGTTAAGTATTTATATTATAACATTATTTTCTCTGCTAATTATGAAAAAGAAAAAATTTGAAATCCAAAAAGAAATTGTGTAGTATAATATAAAGAGCGCTTTTTGGACTTAGGAGGAAGAGTAGTTTATGAAGAATAAAATAGCAAGTATAATATTAATGACCGCTGTATTTATGAGCGTAGGCAGTGCCTTTGCGGCTACTCCGGCCGAATTATATGATGATGTTTGGAAAATTGTTAACAAAAAATATTATGATCCGACCAACAATGCTCAGGATTGGAATAAATGGCGGTATAGGTATGAAAATAAGCTTAAAACAAAAGAAGATGCTTATGTCGCAATCGAGACAATGTTATCGAGTTTGAATGATCCGTATACAAGATTTTTAGACCCGAAAGAATTCAATGAAGAAACAGAATCCATAAAAGGTTCTCTGAAAGGTATCGGAACCCAAATCGGGCTTAGAGACGGTGAATTGGTTATCATTGCACCGTTAGAAGATTCTCCGGCAGAACGTGCAGGACTTCTTGCGGACGACAGAATCCTTGAAATTAACGGCGAAAGCACAAAGGGGATTAATATAGATGCTGCGGCAGAAAAAATCAGGGGCGAAAAAGGTACGACCGTTACTCTTTTGATTCAGAGAAAGGGTGTGCCAAATAAACTTTACAGCGTTGTAAGAGACGAAATCGAGGTTAAATCAGTTTCTTGCAAACCGCCGTTTGAGACAACCAAAATCCCTAATGATATTCAATATATAAGATTGAGTTCTTTTATCAGCAAAAATGCGGCCGGTGAAATTGAATCAATATTGAATAATTCAAGCGGAATGAAGGGTTTTATTATTGACCTTCGCTCTAACCCTGGCGGGCTTTTAACTAATGCGATTTATATCTCTGATATGCTTCTTAAAGGCGGGGTTATTGTAAGTACTGTTGACCGTGACAGTTACAAGACAACTACCAGAGCACGCTATCAGCAGGTAACAGATAAACCGATTGTCGTTTTAATCAATAAAGGTTCGGCTTCGGCAAGCGAAATCTTAAGCGGAGCTTTGAAAGACAACCACCGTGCAACAATAGTTGGAGAACAGTCTTTTGGGAAGGGGTTAGTACAGGAAATAAACAAACTCCCTGATGAAGCAGGCATGAACATAACTATCCAAAGATATTTAACACCTTCCGGAACTGATATTAACAAAAAAGGTATAACTCCTGATGTTGTGGTAGAATTAACGAAGGAGAATGTCGATGCTAAGAAAGACGTTCAATTAGAAAAAGCTATTGAAATATTGGAAAAAATGACATGTCTTGTACAGGGGTAAATCAAGGGGTAATTCAAAAAGAGTGGATAGTAAAAGGCGGTGCGGCATCTAAGGCCTCCGGCGCTAACTCTACAAACTCCATAATAGACAGATTACTTGAAGTTAGGGGCATTACGGGTGAACAGGCAAGGCGGGATTTTCTTAACCCGCTGGAAATCACCTTAATGCACCCTAACGCTTTTTGTGATATGCCAAAAGCCGTTGAGCGTATAAAAAAAGCAATAGATGAAAAAGAAAATATTCTTATCTACGGAGATTTTGACGCGGACGGTGTAACTTCAACTTCTGTTCTTATGAAAACATTTAATTTTCTTGGAGCAAATGTTGATTATTATATTCCGGAAAGAGAATCCGAAGGGCACGGGCTTAATACAAAAGCTCTTGTCCAGCTTTTGACTAAAAAGAAACCAAAACTCATTATAACTGTTGATAACGGTATAAGCAGCGTTGAAGAGGTTAAGTTTATAAATAGTTTCGGGCGTGATGTTATAATAACAGACCACCATGAAGCGCCAGACGAGCTTCCGGAAGCGTATGCAATAATTAATCCGAAGGCAATGAACGCCCTGGATGAAAAATTAACTCCTCTGCAAATTGAGTATATGACCTCTCTTGCAGGTGTAGGCGTTGCTTTCAAGCTTGCGCAGGCTGTACTTGAAAAGTATGATAAATTAAATTTCTCAATAGAGCTTCTTCCGTTTGTAACAGTCGGAACGATTGCTGATATTGTACCTTTGATAGGTGAAAACAGGTATTACGTAACCCGCGGGCTTGAACTTATAGCTTCCGGTAAACATTACGGCTTAAAAAGAATGCTTGATGTGGCAGGAGTGGGTACGGATAATGGCTTAACTGCCGAACAGATAGCTTTTACCATTGCTCCTAGAATAAATGCCTCCGGAAGAATTGATACGGTCGATAACGCTCTAAAAGTCATGATTTCCGAAAATAAGCAGGAAATTGAAATGGCTATTATTTCGCTTGAGAATTTTAACAAACTCCGCCAGGAGATGTGTTCTGAAACATTCGCTCAGGCCGATGATATGTGGAAATCTTCAAGAAGCCGCGATAACGCAATTGTTTTATTTTCTAAAGACTGGCATGTCGGAATAATAGGGATTGTAGCGTCTAAGTTTGTCGAAAAATACTACAAACCTACCTTTATAATGACTTATTCGGAAGAGAATAAAACATTCAGATGTTCGGCAAGAGGAGTAAAAGAGTTAAATCTTTATGATATTATCTCAAATATTTCAGAGTATTTAGACGGATTTGGCGGGCACCAGCTTGCAGCTGGGCTTAGTTTTTCGGAAGAAAAAGCCTCTTTTGAAACCGTAAAAAAAGCTATTAATAAAACTGTTGATGAAATGTTGAACGGTCAGAAACTAAAACCTTCGCTGGATATTGACTTGGAATTGGATATCAATGATGTTGATATAGCGCTTGTAGAAGAAATATCAAAGCTTGAGCCGTTTGGGGCATCTAATCCTTCACCGGCTTTTGTGGTAAGAAATCTTGTTTTAAAAGAAAAAAAATTAATGGGAGCTTCAAAAGACCACTTGAAACTAATAGTAGAAACTCCAAACGGAAAAATGGACTGTGTTTGGTGGTCGAGAGGAGATGTTCCGCTTGTTTCGGGAGACAGGCTGGATATTGCGTTTGCTCCGCAATTGAACACTTTTAACGGCGTAACCTCGGTTCAGCTGATACTTAAAGATGTTCATTCAGATGCTTTAAAGGAGGAAGAAACTTCTAAAATAAAGATTTATGACCATAGAAAGAAAACGAATATCTTAAGACAGGTTAATGATTATATTAAGGGCTCAAAGCTTGATATTTCCGTATTTGCAGAGGATAGAAAAATCATAGAAAGTCTAAAACCGTTTAAAGATATATTTGAACATATTGTTAACAGAAACAATGCCAAAAAAAGCAATGTATTAATGTTCTTTGATTATCCTGCAGATGAAGAAACTATGCAGAATTTGATGTCAACGGTTGTGCCTGATGCGGTTCATTATATGAATTATAGTTTAGGAAAATATGATGAAGAAAGTATATTAAAAACTTTTTCCGGCATGATAAGATATACCTGCAATTCTCTTGACGGAGATTTTAATCTTTTGCGCGGCGCCTCCGCCCTCGGGGTTACGGAACCCATTGTAGAAACTTTATTGGAAATGTTTGAAGATACCGGCATGATTAAGATAAAAGAGAGAGGAGATGACTCTTTTAAGATTGAATTCCTTTCTGCGGTTGAGCTTTCAAAAACTTTACATACGCTTAAATATGCCGAATTTATAGAGCTGATGAACACAATAAATGAATATAAACATAGCTTTATGACAGCCGATTTGTAACAAATTATAAAAAAGCAGGCAATTATTCCTCATAAATTTACTTTATAAATACATAAGGAATTTACGGGGGAATATTAGAATGAAAATAGATTTAAGTATGCTTAGCGGAAAACTACTGGAACTGGCTAAATTTGCCGATAAAAATGCAGGTAATTCCAACGGTATTTATCTTGATAATGATAAAGAAATTTCACTGTTTATGGCTGAGGCTGATAAGGCGGTGCAAAATGGTGAGTTAAATAGAGCTGATGTAAACAGGATTTTCGGGTTTGAAAGAACTGTCTCCGAAGATAATGAGATAAAAAATACTTATTTAGAAAAACTTTCACGAAGTGAAAAGAGTGAGGTTACGCAGAAAACAACAGAAAATTCTAATAATGAGCTTTATGAAATGTCACATAATCTTGATAGTATGCTTATAGAAAACGAGATTACAGGTCTTGGTGCACTCCTGAACAGGCTTCCTGTATATGATTTTGAAAAACTTACTGAAAAATATCAGGAAATACAGACTAGATATAATAAAGCGGAAAATGAAGTTCAGAACTGGTATAAAGACCCCGATGGCGAAAGAGTTGAAAATGAGGAGAAAACACTTTTTGAAGAACAGGCCTTAGAGATTTTAGGTATGCCGTATGATGAGTTTGCGGCTCAATACTCGGAAGAATTAAAAGATGTTGCTAAAATCCCGCCGGTAAAACGCGGCATTTCTTCTCCGGGAGAAATAATTATACACCAGCAGATGGTAGCAGAACTATCTCCTGCGGCACAAGAGGTCTTTACAAAAGTTTCCAGACTGAATTCCGTACTTGAGGTTAATTTTAATGCCTGGGAAAATGATATTAGATATCTTGCAAGTGATGAAACAACAAATATGACTATGGATGTCATAATGGATTTGGATACGGTCTCTTTAAATGAATATGCTGACGCTGAAAGTTTCGAAATGCCTAAAAATTGGCTTGTGAAAAAGAATTTTATAGAAACCATTAATGAAATCGCGGAGCCTGTCGGCATTGATAAGATAGCAGCAGATTCTACTCCAAAACCTCATTCCGAAAAGGTGTTTAAAGATAGCAAAATTTTAATTAAAAAAATTAATCCAGATAAAAGTATACAATATTATGACTTAAGCGGACAGGAAGTGGGTAAATAATATATTACTGTTTTAAATTAATCATATTTTTAGTACGGTAATCTTTTATCATCTGCTTGAACTGTTTTTCTTCCGGGCTTTTTTTTCGAAAAAAATTAAAAACCATTATTTTAAGCATATTAAACATTACCTTAAGAGGCATTTTCCCTTTTATTTCCATTCCAGGAACGTTTACTGCAAGTTCAAAATTATCTACTGCTAATTTAGAATAAGCTTTTGCGGCAGTTTTAAATTGTCTGCAATTTCCATTTATTGCATGCCAGGCCATTTCCTTTTTGCATCGAATAATATCATTAACAACCGGCTTTGTATAATCTATGGATATTTTGGGCATAAATACTCCTTCTGTGTGCTTTATTATATTAGGCTAAAAAATAGTTGTCAACAAAGAAAAACCGCTTTTTACAGGCTAAAGAGTGCTTCTTTAAAAGCGGTTATGCGCATCACAATCTATAGCTGTAATTACTTTTTAACCAGTTATAGATGGTATATTAATAATTATAGCGGGTGGTAGCTGGTGTGTCAATATGCCATTATATTGATATGAATAAGGCTGAGATTCTAAAAGAATTTGGAAAGAATTTGAGAGCAGAAAGAAGCCGTGCAGGACTTTCGCAAGATGAGCTGGCAGAAAAGATGGGGATTTGCGCCGGAAAACATATAGGAACAATTGAGCGGGGAGAAACAAACCCTTCGCTTACAACAATTGTTGCTGTTATGAAAGCTTTGGATGTTAGTTTTGATAAGTTATTTGAAGTAAAAAAATAGAGGTATAAAACCTCTATTTTTATATTCTATCAAATCCTGTATATTTCCTTAAGACTTCCGGAATAATAACCGTTCCGTCTGCTTGCTGGAAGTTTTCAACAATAGCTGCAAAAGTTCTTCCGACAGCAAGCCCGGAGCCGTTAATTGTATGAACAAACCTTACCTGTCCGTCTTTTGTACGGTAGCGCATATTTGCTCTTCTTGCCTGATAATCACCGTAGTTTGAGCAGCTTGATATTTCTTTATAGTTATTATAAGACGGCATCCAAACTTCTAAATCAAAACATTTATTTGCACTGAAACCGATATCGGCCGTGCAGAGCGCAACTTTTCTGTAAGGAAGTCCTAATCTTTCAAGACAAACTTCCGCATCACGTGTTAATTTTTCGTGTTCTGCAGGACTTGATTCCGGAGTTGTTAATTTTACCATTTCTACTTTATTAAACTGGTGAACCCTAATGAGTCCTCTTGTATCTTTTCCGGCTGAACCTGCTTCACGTCTAAAGCATGGAGTATAAGCGGTCATATATTTAGGAAGATCATCCTCTGATAAAATTTCTCCTGAATAAATATTTGTTACAGGAACTTCTGCTGTCGGGATTAAATACAAATCCTCATCAACACATTTGTACATATCTTCTGCGAATTTAGGCAGCTGGCCGGTTCCTGTCATTGTAGCGGCGTTTGCCATAAACGGTGGAAGGATTTCTTCATATCCGTGCTCTTCTGTGTGCAGGTCTAAGAAAAACTGGATAATTGCGCGTTCCAGCCTTGCGCCTTTACCTCTGTAGAGCGTAAATCTGGATTGAGAAATTTTTACTCCGCGCTCAAAATCTACAATTCCTTTTTCTTCGCATAAATCCCAGTGTGCTTTCGGGGTAAATGAAAATTTTGTCGGTTCTCCCCAGAATTTAACCGGAACATTATCGTCTTCTGATTCACCTATTGGAGTTGTTTCATCCGGAATATTTGG
This sequence comes from Candidatus Gastranaerophilales bacterium, assembly GCA_944322835.1. GTDB lineage: Bacteria > Cyanobacteriota > Vampirovibrionia > Gastranaerophilales > Gastranaerophilaceae > CAG-196. The sequence continues at coordinate 9,251 of CALUQF010000056.1, forward strand.
AGTTCTCAAGAGCATATCCCTTTGAATATTATCCAAATCCACCTGCTTTTCTTCAAGTGCTTTTATCTCATCGCCGAGCTTTCTAACTTCTTCCTGAATAGCGTCTGTGTTTTCGCCATTCTTCTTTAGCATACCGATTTTTTGTGATTCGGATTTTCTTTTGGCTCTAAGTTCGTCCGCCTGTGCTTGAACCTTTCTTCTATCCGCATCAATCGCAATTATAGTATCAATTGATAACTCAGGATTTCTTCTTTTTAAAAGCTCGTTAATTTTTTCCGGATTTTCTCTAATCAGTTTAATGTCTAACATTTTATATTCCTCACATTCTTAATTTATAAACATACAGTCGCCATAGCTGTAGAAGCGGTATTTCTCTTTGATTGCTTCATTATACGCTTCAAAAATAAAATCTTTTCCGGCTAAAGCGCTTACCAGCATTAAAAGTGTTGATTTTGGAAGGTGAAAATTTGTTATTAATTTATCAACAACTTTAAACTCATACGGGGGGTAGATAAATAATTCTGATGCACCGCGGCAAGCTTGGATTTCACCAAACATTTTGTATGCGCTCTCCAGAGTCCTTACAGTTGTTGTACCAACGGCTACAAGTTTTTTACCTTCTTTTTTTGCCTTATTGATTAAATCGGCTGTTTCCTGCTTGATTTCAAAGGTTTCTGAATCCATACGGTGATCGAGAATATTGTCGCATTTTACGGGTCTAAAAGTTCCAATACCAACATTTAATGTTACATAACCTATCTGGACGCCTTTATTTTTTAGTTTTTCCAAAATTTCCTGAGTGAAATGAAGCCCGGCAGTAGGTGCAGCTACAGAACCTTCTTCCTTTGCATAAACAGTTTGATATCTCTCAAAATCAAGCTTCTTTAACTCTTCATTTGTCATTTTTCGCTCGATATAAGGAGGAAGCGGAATATTTCCGACTCTATGCAGAATCTCAAAAATATCCCCCTCATAACTCATTTGAACAAGCCACTTGCCGTCATCAGGAAGAGGCATTTTAACAGTGCAGGATAATTCATCAGATATAGTTATCACAGTTCCTGTACGAACTCTTTTGGAAGGTTTAATTAGAACTTCCCAAACTTTATTTTCTCTTTCTTTTAAGAGGAAAACTTCGATTTTTGCTCCGGTATCCTTATAGCCGTATAGGCGTGCCGGAATAACTTTTGTATCATTTAAAATTAAAATATGGTTTTCGTCTAATAAATCAACAATGTCATAAAAATGTTTATGTTCAATTTTGCGGTTATCAGGATAAAGAACCATCATGCGCGAATTTTCGCGCTTATCGCTCGGGCGCTGCGCGATTAATCCTTCCGGTAATTCATAATCAAATTCTGATAATAACATGTTTAACCTCTAAGTTATTATAACATGGTCAAAATTTAAATTTGTTTTTAAAGAATTTTTCTCGGACATTAATATTACTCAAGATGATAGGTTGCAAAATTTAATATTAGGTCAATTCTTTTTTCTTACAGGCGCAAGTATTCAAATAAAAAGTCGCAGTTCTTTCATTGACTTATATACTGAACTATAGCACGGAGAAAGAAAATTTCCTTAGTTTATAGTCAATAAATATCAATAAACTATAGTAAAGATTGATACTGTAAAACTTTTCCTTTGCTGATTTTTTAGGTAAAATGAATAGTATGGTAAAAGTTTCTATCATAGTTCCTGTTTATAAAGTTGAGAGATATCTGGATATTTGTCTTGATAGTGTAATTAATCAGACATTTGAAGATATTCAAATTATTTGTGTGAATGACGGTTCGCCGGATAATTGCATTAATATTCTAAGACAGTATGCAAAACTCGATAACAG
>CALUQF010000057.1 GCA_944322835.1 Candidatus Gastranaerophilales bacterium
TCCATTCTTTGTATTTCTTCAAAATTGTGTAAACTTGCTCTTGATACGGTGCTTCCGGCAAGCAATACCGGCTCCAAAATCGCAACAGGTGTAACTGCACCAGTTTTTCCTACACCGATTTCTATATCAAGCAGGGTTGTAGAAATTTCTTCCGGAGGAAACTTAAAAGCTGTGGCCCATTTGGGTGCCCTGGAGGTAAAACCTAATTCCCTTTGACAGTCAAAATCATTAACTTTTATAACAACTCCATCTGTTGCATAATCCAAGCCAAAGCGCTTAATTTCCCATTCTTTACAAAAGTTAATCGCGCCTTTTATATCTTTTACCAATCTTATATTTGGATTTGTTTTAAAACCAAGCTTTTTTAGATATTGAAGGCTATCCCAATGTGTTTTTGGAATCTCGGCGGCCTTTTCAACAATGGCCGTATATGTGAACATTGATAAATCGCGTTTTGCTGTAATTGTGCTATCCAGCTGCCTCAAAGAGCCAGCTGCTGCATTTCTGGGGTTAGCAAATGGCTTTTCTGATTCTTTGTTGAGCTTTTCAAAAGAACTCACCGGCATATAAATTTCACCGCGAACTTCTATATCCACGTTATTTTCAAATAATTTTAATGGAATTGCCTTTATAGTTTTCAGGTTTTGTGTAATATCTTCTCCAAAAAATCCGTCACCTCTTGTCGCACCATGAACAAAAAGGCTGTTTTCATATCTTAAAGCTATTGCGAGTCCGTCAATTTTAAGTTCACAAACAAGTTCAACGTTTTTGCCGCATTCCTTTGTAACTCTTTCATACCATTTTGCTAATTCTTCGTAGCTGTATGTATTATCCAGACTGTAAAGCCGGTATTTATGTTTAATTTCCTCAAAGCTGCTATTCATACCGCCGACTCTTTGAGTCGGACTGTCGGGGGTAATGAGTTCGGGATTCTTGTCCTCTAGAGATTTTAATTCGGCAAAAAGCTTATCATACTCAAAATCACTTATCAGAGGGTTATCTAATACGTAATAATTGTATGCGTATTTATTTAATTCATCTCTTAAAATTTTAATTCTGTTCTCTAACATCAATACTCCTTATAATAGCAGCCATTATCCAAAAAGTAAATTGTATCTGTGGTCTGAAAAACACCGTATCAACAAAACCGTGAATTAAAATACCTGCAATTGATATTAAAGCAGCCAGTGTGTATATATTAGACAGATTTTTTATTCCTTTTTTTATAATAAAAAATAAAAATCCGAGAAATGCAATAAGAGCAAAGATGCCGCTTTCAACAGCTGTTTCAAGATATATATTATAAGCACTTAGTGCATCAAATCCCGTTTTCATATACAATCCGTAAATTTCTCTGAAATTTTGGTTTCCGACCCCGATTCCCAGCAGCCAATTATCCTTGAACATATCCAAGCACGAGTGATAGACATTAAATCTAAAAGAATTAGAGCTGTCATTTCTCATTGCAAATATAGAAAATATTCTTGCACGAAGAGCCGAAACCGAAATTATAACTAAAAAAAGCAAAAGTGAACAAAAGGACGCTAGAGTTAGAAAAACCTTTTTTAACTTAGGCTCCAGAGCTTTATAAATAAATACTCCTAAAATTAATAATTCAACAAAAAAACCGATATAAGCCCCTCTGCATCCGGTAAATACCAGGGCAAAAGCCGCTAAAATTCCAAGCGGAACACCCCATTTTTTAGGAATTGCAATGAGTGCTGGGATACATGCCAGCAAATATCCTCCAAACAAATTGGGATTATAAGGTTTTAATGTACCATAAACTCTTGTCATAACCTCTTCAGGATTTAATCTTGATGTATCCTGCCAGCCAGATATTTCACCTACTGATGTGAAATTCTGGATAAATGCCGCAGCTGATTCAAACATCAGGCAGATAGCATAAGCCCAGAAGAAATATTTAATTTTATCCCGATTGTCTTTAAAATAACAAACCGCAGAAATATAAAAGCCTAAGTAGGTTATCGTTTTAAAAAAGCCTTTTAAACTAAGATAAAATAACGAAGAGCCGGCTACGCTTATTAGGACAATGACAAAATAAGCCAAAAGAAATTTGTCAGAAACGGAAAATTCTAAATTTGTATTCTTTTTTGTTAAAAGCTTAACAAACGTAAGCAGAATGGCAAAAATTCCAAAGTAGCCGATAAAATCTGATTGTGCTGTAGTTGTCGATAGTATCAAAAACATAATATCGATGCCGATAAGCCAATCTATTTTTTTTAAGAAATAGCTATTATTATAAACGGGCTCAAAGAGTTTTTGAGAAAATGAAAATAATGTTTCTAAAAACATATAGACAACACCTATCCTACAAGATTATCAGCACCGGTATCTTCTATATCAGCATCAGAAGATACCCTTACATCAGAAATTGTTCCGTTAAATTTATAATTTTCCCCCTCTAATGTTACAGGCAAGCCCATTTTAATCTTATTTCCGCCCACGACAGCGCCATCTTTTGTAATTTTTGCCGTGTCTGAAATTGTAACAACTGCATCATAAATAGAAGGTTGGGCCGGATCCTTGATTAAAATATACTGCTCTTTAGTTTTTAATGACGGCAATACTATCTTCCTAGAATCAGAATCAACTTTTACCACATTAAGCTCTGTATATGGAACATTTCTTATTGTAATAAAAGTTTTATCATTTGCTTTTATCGGGAATTCTTCTCCGGTTACAGTAACCCCCCTTAAAAATACTTGAAATGTAATTGCAGAGGTTGCTTCTATTTGTTTATCTGCTGTCTGCCTGTAATGCTTTGATGTAAAAATACCTACAGCAAGAGCAATAATAACTCCCAGTACAATTATAATATCTACTATGTTAATTTTTTTCATCATTTTCCCCTTGTTTATGTATCTAACAATATTCGATTAGGTACGGACTTTAATATTTCATCTATTGTAGTAGTTGCACAGCCATACTGCTTTATAACAATTCCAGCAGCGATATTACCAATAATAGCAGCATAAACAGGTTCTGCACCAATCGCAAGAGCTAAAGTGTATAAGGCTGTTACGGTATCGCCGGCACCTGTTACATCAAAAACCTCTGCTTTATTAAAAACTGGTATGTGAGTATATTTATTACCTTTTTCAATCACAACCATACCTTCAGAACCACAAGGAATAAGTACAGATTCTGCTCTAGACTGCTTCAATAAAATATTTCCGGCTTTTAGAAATTCTTCTTTATTTCTCAAATAAAACCCGACATGTTTTTGTGTATCAGGCAAATTAGGCGTCATTGACGTAATATCTTTATACTTATCTAAATCTTTTTGCGCATCAACAACAACTTTTTTGTTATATTTTCTTGCAGTGCTTGTAACGGCCTTTATTACTCTTTCACTGAGCGTTCCGATATGGTAATCAGATAAAATTACAGCATCATGTTGAGGAATTAATTTTTTAATCTCCTCTATCATTTTATTTTCGGTTTCTCTTGATAAAGGGGCCTTTGTTTGCCTATCAATCCTCACAATCTGTTGAGTTATTGAATGTGAACAAGAACCGGAAATGCGGGTTTTTGTAATAGTTTTTCTATTTTTATCTGCTATTAGAGACGAGCAGTCTATATTTGCCTCCTTAAAAGCATTTATTAAATCTTGTGCCTGATAATCTTCACCAATAACGCCTATTACACTAACTCTGCCGCCATTAATCTCTGCAACGTTATGCGCAGCATTAGAAGCACCTCCCAGTATAAATTTTGTATGCGTATGTTGTAAAATTATTACAGGAGCTTCCCTTGAAATACGTTCCGTGTCACCATACACCATTTCATCAAGGGCTAAGTCTCCAACAACCAAAATTTTTACCTCTCCCAGCCTTTTAATATAACTTTCCAGTTTAACATTATCCATATCAATCTCTCTTATGATTGCCTATTTGCCAAATCTAATATATAATATATTTATATCATACTACAAAAAAGAAAAGAGAGTCATGCATGGCCGGTAAGAATGTCTTTAATGATAAAGATTCCATGGATATAAGTGAGTTAGCTTCACTTAATGATGATATATCTCCGGAATTAATTGAGCAGCTCCAGCAAAAACTTACACAAGATGCAAAAAATTTAAGCGGTGAAAAGACTTCTGATAAGATAAGTGCTACATTTAATACAGATGATGATACAACTCTTTTTGAAGAACCACAGGAGACTGTGGTTCCTGAAGTGCAAGTGGAAATTTCAGGTGCTGATGAAAATAAAGAAACTGTTGTTGAAAAGAAACCAGTTAAAATTGATGAAAATTTTGATGATAATTTTATAAAAAAATATAAGGCTAAATTAAATAAACAACAAACTGATTCTGCTACTGTGAATGAGGCTGAAAAGTCTATAAGTAGCGCTGCTTTTGCGGATACACAGAAAAATGATGATATAGAGAAAATATCTAATGGTAATATAACTGAGAAGAAATTAACTCCTGAGCAGAAGAGTTATAATGATAGTCTGGATTTTTTAGATGGCAATGTTAAATATTCAAAATACGTAATTTATATAGATCCGCAGAATGTAGATTTTATAGAAGGGCTTACAGTAAAAGAACGGAAAAATTTAATTAATAGAATCTTAAAAGAACAAAATGATATCGCTATAACAAAACAGAGGTTTAAGATTATACAAACTGTTTTGAGGCATGCTATCGTCGCTATATTGACTGTTGCAATATCTATTCCAATAATATATATAACTATAAATGCATCTCTGGAAGCTTCTATTAATAATTATCGCCGTTCTCAATCGATATTCCAAACGCTATATAAGGAAAAAGGTAAAATTCAATCTATGCGCTAAATTTTTTACTTTCTTCTAATATATAATCAGCTGCAGATAATCCCAGTTGATATCCTGCTATTGATGCTGCTACAAAAGCACAGCCTTTAAGAGCGCTTGGCAGATATTTTAAGGATTTACTGAAAACTTTTTTAGTCGCACAATAATCTTTAAAAGCTTCTGCTTGTTTAGTTAAATAAGCACTGTCTTTATACCAGCCTTCTCTGTTTACAGTTATTTTTTTGCCGGTAATGGCATCTTTTTCTGTTTTTGGCATTCCTATATATCTTTTTGCTAAAGCTTCACTTCCAAACATTACACCCAAGGCAATAGCCTCTCTGGAAAAGGCTTCTGCTTTATCTTCAGCAGTAGCTACTTTTACAGCGCCTGTTGCAATAATCAAAGGATTAATATGATCTGCTGTAAAATTAATAACTTTACTCAAACCATTCATAAACTTTCCGCTGTTTGATAAATCCTTTATTGCTTTTTCAGCACTTATAATTGAGCTGGCTACAGAGTTAGAAGATTGTTTTGCTATATTTGCAACTCCTTTTGCTGCATTAGCAGCCTGACCGCTTGCAATATCAAAATTCATTGCACTTACAAACGGATTTGTTGTTACTGCCTCTGCTCCTTTTGTTGCACGTCTGGAAGAAAAAATTCCGCTTGATACTATTGATGGCATGAATGATGAAATTGCTAAACCTGATGTCATACGTTTTACTACCTTTTCTACAAAACTATAAACACACTTGTATTTATATAAAGTATTTTTGTAAAATAAAATTGCATGAAAAACCTGAAATTTTACAATTCTTTACATAGTAAAAAGCCATCTAGGCTAGGCTTCCAGGCCTAAGCTTCTTCTGAAATTTCAGTTTCTACAATGGGTTCTTTGTAAATTTGCAACTTCGTAATTCTTGCCCCGTCAATTTCTGTTACAGTAAATGTTAAGCCGTTAAATGATACGGAATCCCCAACGCTTGCTATTCGGCCTATAAGTTTAACTACAAGTCCTGCTATGGTATCAACATCATCTTCTTCAAATAAAGCTTCTTTTAAATCAAAAAATTTAACAAGTTCATCTATGCGCATCATTCCGTTTGCCAAATAGGTGTTTTCGCCAATTTCTTTAATATCAGCTTCAACATCTTCGTCAAACTCATCCTGAACGTCACCGATAATCTCTTCAAGAACATCTTCAAGCGTTATTAAACCGGACGTTCCGCCAAATTCATCTATAACAACAGCCATTTGAATATGACGTTTTTTGAATTCTATAACTAAATTATCAAGTGTCATGGTTTCCGGTACAAGAATTAACGGACGTATAATCTTATCCATAGAATAATTTTCTTTAGTCATAGCCAGAGAATACAAATCTTTAACATGTATAAATCCAAGAATTTTATCAATGTTTTCTTCATATACAGGGTATCTGGTGTATTGGTTTTCTAATGCGACTTTATTGAGTTCATCATAAGAAATATCATTAGGAATACAAACCATATCTGTTCTTGGAATCATTACCTGCTTCGCCATTAAATCAGAGAATTTGAACATGTTATGCAGCATTTCGGCTTCTGTTTCATTCAATACTCCCTCATTATAACTTGCGTCAACGAGCATATCTAATTCTTCTGTTGAATGTACCAACGAAGCATCTTCTGAATTAGCATGACAAGCTGTTAAAATTTTATTGCCTGAAACTTCTAATAGCCAAACAAATGGTTTAAATATTGTTATAAAAGCATCCATTGGAGTTGATATTAAAAGAGCTAAAGTCTCCGGATGTCTTAAAGATATACATTTTGGCAGCTGTTCTCCTAGTAATACATGGAAATATGTCACTAATACAAAAGATATTGGTACAGCAACTGCATGAGCAGTAATTACACTATGTGCAGCAAAGAATAATTTAAATACCGGCTCAATAAGCTGAACAATAGTTGATTCAGCAACCCAACCTAAAGCGATACTTGCAATTGTTACACCCAATTGTGCAGCGGCGAGCATCTTGTTAACATCATTAACAAGTTTTAATGCTCTTTTGGCATTAGTATTACCTTCATTGCATAGCTGTTCTAATCTGGTTTTTCTTACTTTTACAAGAGAAAACTCCGCAGCTACAAAAAAACCGTTAACAAAAAGTAGAAATAATATTATAAAAATATTAATAAATATGTCCGCTAGGCTCATTTACTCTTATTTACCCTTAAATTGTACATTTAATTCTACTATACATAAGAATTTTTTGCAATATTTGCTGACATATAATATAATTATCATATGAAAACGGGTGCATTTATTATTCCTACAGGAATTGGAGCTTCTATTGGCGGATATGCAGGCGATGCAAGTTTTTGGGCAAGAAAACTTGCACAAAATTGCAGGTTAATCGTTAATCCAAATGTCGTTAATGCTGCTTGTTTCTCCGGAATAACCGATAATATGTTATATGTTGAAGGTTATTCTTTGGATGAATTTTTTAAAGGGAATATAAGGTTACAGCAGGTAACAAGTAATAAAATTGGTATTATATTTGACTCTGCAATTCCTCAAAACATTTTGAATGTACATATAAATACAATTAATGCCATTGAAACAGTTTACGGCCTTAATATTATAGGATATGAATTAACCGAAGAGGATGTAGGGGTTGAGTTTTTTATTGAGAAATCCGGCATTTCTACTGGAAATATAAAAAATCTTTCAACTTTGTACAAAGCCGCACAAAAGCTTATTAAAAAAGGAGCCGAAGCCATAGCAATAGTTTGCAGATTTCCAGATGAACAGAGCGATAATTATGCAAAGGGTATTGGAGTTGACCCTGTCGGCGGGGTAGAGGCCATTATATCACACTATATTTCTAAAGAATTCAAATTGCCTTGTGCACATGCCCCGGCATTTGACGATATTACAATATCAACAGAGATTGTTGATAAAAGATGTGCCGCTGAATATATTACTCCTACTTTCTTACCCTGTATTCTTATTGGACTGGATAAAGCTCCTCGGCTTTCTAGCACGGGTATAAGTATAGAAGATTTGGATTTTTTAATTGTACCATATGACTCTATAGGTTCTATTCCGGTCCTGGAAATGTCAAAAAGAGGTAAAAAGATTTTTGCTGTTAAAGAAAATAAAACAGTATTAAATGTTTCTCCGATGAATTTTTTATTAACATGTGTTATAATAAATACATACGAAGAAATTATGGAGCGATTATAGTATGAAAAAAATGAAAAAAGCATTCACCTTGGCAGAGCTTCTTCTGTGTCTGGGAATTATTGGTGTTGTATCAGCAATGGGAATGGTTATAGCTAAACACGGAACTGATAGAGCATACAATCTATTCTATTATAGTAGTTATGTAAACCTATATAATGCAATTGCTGATGCAAAGGCTTCAGGTTGTACAACAAACCGTGAAATTATGGAGCATGTTGATGAGGTGTTGAGTAGTACAGCAGCAAACTCTTTGAATTCGCAGTATGAAGTTGCTCAATCGATAGATTTTTTAAATCTGGCTACCTATAAGGCTTATTATATTGATAACACATTTGTAACTACACCTGATAATCAACGACCAGAGTACGATATAAATCAATATCAAACAGATGCAATTGTTTCTGAACCCAAGCAACCAGAAGATGAAAATGAAGAAGCTAGCTCTGAAAATAACGACGCAGATGATGGCGATGATGACAACGGCGCGGGTGGTGAGGAAAATAGTGTTGGAGGATGGCCGTCCCCGGGAACTTCTGCTGATATTGAAACTTCTACCGGAGTTGATATATATTATCCAAATAACTTAGAAGACGGCTTAAATGGTGTTGCAGGATTAGCCGGTGTAGCAAATGCAGTTCCATTAACAATTACAATACCGCAAAGACAAACACGTACCAACAATGGTATAGCGACAGTACATCTTGTATATGTTGATACTGATAACGGATATTTAATTCCGGTTGCTGATGGCAGTTCTGTTAATTTGCAATTACGAAGAGATTTGCTTCCTGTTTATATAGATGACGGCAAGGTTGGTAGAAATAATGTAATTAACAGAGCAAATTTTGACTATGAACCAATAAAATATTATAACTACAGAGATGCTGTATGTACACTTAGAAATGGTGATAGTATTGGGAACTTAGTAAATTGCGATGCTTATACAAGCGCAGTTCCAAGAACCGGTGTCCTAAAATTTGCAGATCCTAGAAAGGCAAGATAATTAGGTTTTATAGTTTTATAGGAATTTAAACATAAAATCGGGGTTTGATTTTAAAGCCAAACCCCGATGATTTTTATTCATTTTATTTTAAATTAACAGTATTATTTTCAGACAAGAACTGTGTTACTTTTTCATTTAATGCCTGTTGTGAGAGCGCGTTAAACACTCCGGGAGTTTGAGAAAGCTGTTTTATCATTGTAGGAGCATCAATATTATACATTTTGCTCAATTCAGATAATTTTGCACCGAAGTCAGCTTGTGAAACTGTTATGTTTTCTTCTTTTGCTATCTTATCGATTACTAAAGTGTTTTTAACTCTTACAGCTGCATCTTCCTTTAAGCTGTTCATAATATTGTCATATCCTTGAGCTTGTACTGCCTGTTCCCAGGTGAAACCCTGCATAGAAAGCTTTTGCTTGTATTCTTCCAATAATTGATCAGCTTCTCTGTCAATCATAGATTGCTGTATTTCTACTTTCGCCTCACCAGTAATCTTTTCAAAAACGGCTTTTTCAGAATTTACTCTGTCAATATCAGCCTTTTGATTGTCAAGATATTTTTGAATATCTGATTTTAAATCCTCAACTGTTTTAAAAGGTCCTACTTTTTGAACAAATTCATCATTAAGTTCCGGCAAAACCTTTGTTTTGATTTCATTAATTTTACATTTGAAAACTGCCGGCTGGCCTGCAAGTTTCTTTTCGTGATATTCTTCAGGGAAGGTAACATTAATTTCAAATTCTTCACCTAACGTTTTGTCAACAAGCTGTTCTGCAAATCCAGGAATAAAACTTGAATGTGCCAAATCTAAAGTATAATTTTTAGCATCTCCGTGCTCAATTTTTTCGCCATTTGAAAAGCCTTCAAAATCAAAGACTACGATATCAGTTGCAACAGTCTTTCTATCTGTTACAATTACTGTTGAAGCATGCTGTTCCAATAGCCCGTCTATAGATTTTTGCATAGCATCTTCCGGAATTTTGTATCCTTCTACATCAATTGTAAGGCCTTTGTACTCTCCTAAAGTAACTTCCGGACGCAATTCCATTTTTGCAGTAATCTTTAAATCACTGCCGATTTTGTAGTCATAAGATTCTACGTATGGCTGCGCTACAACATCAAATTTATTCTCCTTTATTACATCAGAGAATATTTTAGGCAGTGCACCCTCAAGAGCTTCGTGCTTAATTCTATCCTCGCCTACATATTGTTCTACAATATTTCTGGGAGCTTTTCCTTTTCTGAAGCCCGGAATATTTACGTATTGTGCTAATCTTTTTGCAGCGTTATTATAATAGCTGACTGCATCCTTCGCCGGAATTTCAATATCTACTTTTACAATATTCTCCGGTTGTTTTTCAATAGTTGTGTTCATTTAAATTTCCTCTTTTCTGGTACTTATATAAATAAACACTACTATAAACAGAGGATATATGCAACAAAATCCCGCGAAAAATCTTTGAACTCTTTCGCGGGATTGCAAGCAATTAACTATACTAAGCCTTCTTTTACAGCTTTAACCGCTGCCTGAACTCTATCATTAACGCACATTTTCTGTAGTATTGAACAAACGTGTGCTTTTGCTGTGTGAACACTTACTATTAATTCTTTAGCAATTTCAGTATTGCTTTTTCCATCAACAAGGTGTTTTAATACTTCATATTCTCTATCTGTAAGCGGAACCCTGCCTTCTTCACTTGTTTTATCTTTTAGTATACCTAATGTTTCCTGTTTGGGGAACGAATCTAAGACTTTTCTCGCAATTACCGGATCAAGCCAGCATACTCCACTTTTTACATCTCTTATTACATCTGCAAGCTTTGAAGGATCAATGTCCTTTAGACAGTATGCCATTGCACCGGAAGATAATGCTGCTATAACCTCTTCTTCTCTATCGTGAGATGTTAGTGCAATAACTTTTATGTCCTTATTCATTTCCTTTACTTTTAAGGTAGCCTCAATACCATTCATGCCAGCAAGGCCTAAATCCATAAGTACAATATCCGGAGAGTGCTGTTCAATTAGT
>CALUQF010000058.1 GCA_944322835.1 Candidatus Gastranaerophilales bacterium
CTAGATAGATAAAGCCCTTGGTATTTCCCATTCTGCCTTGAAAGTTTCTGTTTTGTGTTGCAAGACAAACCTCTCCGTCTCCTAAAATTCCGGCATGCACTCCGACACAAGGCCCGCAGCCCGGAGCAAGAATTGCCGCATTTGCGTCTACAAAAATATCTATTAATCCTTCTTTTAAAGCTTGTTTGAATACGTCCTTAGAAGCCGGTGATATAAGCATTCTGACATCAGGATTAACCGTTTTACCCTTAAGGATTTCTGCAACTACTCTCAAATCCTCAATTCTTCCGTTTGTACAGGTTCCGACAAAGACCTGATTAACTTTGACATCTTTAAGCTCATCAACGGTTTTAGTGTTATCAACTGTATGCGGGCAGGAAACCGTATGTGGAATATCTTCCGCATTAATTTCTATTATTCTTTCATATACTGCATCGGAATCCGGAAGTATTTGTCTGAATTTATCTTCCCTTCCTCTCTGTTTCAAAAATTCTCTTGTCTTACTATCTGCAACAAACAAGCCGCATTTTGCGCCGGCTTCTACCGCCATATTAGCAAGCGTAAACCTTTCAGACATTGTCATATTTTCAATAGTATCGCCTGTAAATTCTAAAGCCTTATATGTAGCCCCGTCTGCTCCTATCATGCCTATCAGATGAAGCATTAAATCCTTAGAGCAGATTCCGGGTTTAAACTTACCGTTTACAACGATTTTGAATGTAGCAGGAACTTTTAGCCAAGTTTTACCTAGAGCCATTGCAACCGCAACATCAGTTGAGCCCATGCCTGTTGCAAAAGCTCCCAGCGCACCGGAAGTACAAGTGTGTGAATCGGCACCAACAAGCACTTCTCCTGGGTTTACAAAAGTTTCTATTAATCTCTGGTGGCAAACTCCCGCGCCCACATCAGATAATACTGCCCCGTATTCTTTATGAAACTCTCTTAATACCATATGCGTATTAGAAAGCTCTTTTCTCGGGCTTGGGGAAGCATGGTCTATAAATAAAATCGTTCTTTCCGGATTGTTTAGTCTATCCTTGCCGAGCTTTTTAAACTCCTGAACCGTCAAAGGCCCGGTACCATCTTGTACAGCAGTTACATCTACCTTTGATATAACAAGTTCGCCCGCATGAACGGTCTTTCCGGCATGCTCTGATATAATTTTTTCAACTAAAGTCAATCCCATCTTAAAATATTCCCCCGAAAAGCATATATTATTACTCCAATTATTTTATCACAATTCAATTGTTTTTGTTATAATTTTTTTAAGGAGAGAGATAGGGGTAAGGGGTAAATGACTAAAAGAAATATTTTTGTTTATATAATCCTTGCAATTGCATGTTTATTTTTGGTTTGTCTTTCTACTAATTATGATTACGATTTGTTTGCAAGGCTTATTGTCGGTGAAAGATTCATAGAAAACGGCATTTTACCTTTTAAAGATTTCTTATCATACACTCCGACACACCCCTGGTATGACCATGAATGGGGTTCGGGTGTAGTATTTTATTTGTTTTTGAAATATCTCGGGCCGGTCGGTCTTCTTATTTTGCAAGCAGTTTTGATGTTTTTTATCGCCTTTTTTGTTATTAAAACCCAAAGACTCCAAAAACACGCTTATCCTACATCACTCTTGTTTATGAGTATCTTTCTTGTCATGTTTATGAGACTAAATTCTGAGCTCATTCGCTGTCAGTTATTTAGTTTTATGTTTTTTTCAATGTTTTTGTATTTTTTGGAAAAAACAAGAAAAAAAGGCTCAAACATTCTCTGGTGGGTTCCTTTGATTACTATAATCTGGAATAATCTTCACGGTGGTGTCGTTTCAGGTTTAGGATTAATATTTATCTATTTTGTATGCGCACTAATCGAGCGCAAACCTTGGAAAAAATACTTAGCTGTACTTACAGTTTCAACTCCTCTTCTTATAGTAAACCCATATGGCGCTAAATACTTAAGCTTTTTATTCTCGGCAACAACAAAACACCGGAAATATATTACCGAATGGTGGCCGTTTTATGCAAGAAGGCATATTTTATATTACATGCCAATGAGCATTTATGGAACTTTTGCCTTCATAATAAACTTTATACAAAATAAGAAGATCGATATAACTAAAACAATTGTTCTTGCAGTTACGCTCTATTCAGGACTTGCGCATGTAAAATTGCTTTCTCTAACAGTAATTGCAGCATCGGCATTATGCTACAATGAGCTATACAGAGTTTTTGCATTCTTCAAAAAGTTTTTGAAAAAAATAGAAAAAAGCCTTTATCTTGTAATCCCGATTTTGGCGCTTTTAATACCGTTATTATCACCGCTAGTCCCGCGTGCTGACTTGTACAAATTCCCATTGTATGAAATTGAATTTTTGAGAATAAATAATATTAAGGGAAATATCGTTGTTCCGTTTGGATTAGGTAGCTACTCGTCCTATAAACTTTATCCTAATAATTTAATATTTATAGACGGGAGATATGAAGAAGTTTACGACGATAAAGAATTTATGGCCCTTCGAAACTTCAACCTGGCAGAGCCTAACTGGGACGACATAATCAAAAATTACGATACTGAAATCCTCATGCCCCAAAAGACAGCAGACATATATCCATTTCTGGCAAAAAACAAAGACTGGGATTTGATATTTGAAGGACGCTTATGCGGAATTTTTGTAAAAAAAGGAAAACGTAAATTTTCATATTTTGAACCTGAATATAAGGTAGATTACTATAGAAAAACAATGTTTGAACATGGAGATTTTCTAAATGACAACAACTAATCCATTAAAATACACCTGCTTATTTGGAGGCGGCGCCATTCGCGGAATGGCTTATGTAGGAACCATACGTGCCCTGGAAGAACTCGGTATTGAATATGATATTATAGGTGGCTCTTCCGTAGGTTCTGTAATGGCAACTTTAGTCGCTTGCGGGTACAAATCTTACGAGCTTGAAAATCTTTTTATGAAGGTTAATTTCGATTTATTTAGAGACATTCATTTGGGAATCGGACAACCGTTTGCATTAAGTAAAGGTGAAATTTTCCAGGATTGGTTAAATGAACTTTTAGCCAAAAAGGTTGAAAATGTAAGAGGTAGAAATGCACAGTTTAAAGATATTAATAAACCGCTGGTTATAATAACAACAGATTTGACAAAGTTTTGCTGCCAGGAGTTTTCAGATACAGTGACTCCGGAATTTGAAGTGGCTCAGGCAATTAAGATTTCATCAAGTATGCCGGGCCTAATGCCGCCTTTTAAGTATAATGAATCTTTTCTTGTAGACGGGGATTTGCAAAAGGCATCTCCAATGTGGAGACTTTCGAGTACTTTGAAGAATTCCGAAAGCAGAATTTTAGAATTCAGACTGGAAGGCGATTACAGCAAGGACGAAAAAAATCCGATTTCTTTTATAAATACGATTTATAGTTGTGTTACGGATATCGCAACAGATTTTGTAACAGAACTATATGGAGCCAATGACAGATTTGACTGTATAAGAATAGATACCGGCGATATATTCTTCGCTGATTTTAATTTGAACAAAGAGGCCAGAAGAAACCTGATAAATATCGGGTATAATCAGACAATGAATTATTTTAAAAAAGTTCTGCCGGAAAAGAAAAAAAAGATTTTAGAGGTTTACCAAAAGATATCAACTTATCTAAAGAAAGCAAGAAAAGGGCTAAAATCTAATAATGTAGAAGAAGTTCAATGGTGGTTCGGTGATATTTTTACTGTATTATGCGAACATAAAGAGATTGTTGATCCTATTTTATATAATAAAATAGTTGATATAAAAAATGCTCTTGTAAAAGGAGCTGCAACAATATTGTTCTTTCATACCTGTTTTAAAGGCGCAAAAAGGCTTGATGCTCAAATGCAAGATGTAATTATATCTGTAGATACCCGAATTGCAGAAATCAAAATGTATCTCCAAAAAATTGAATAAAATTAAAATGTAAAGTTTTGTAAACCCTTATTTTTCTTGTTATTTCTGTATTTCACTATTATATAATTCTTTTTATAATACGCTGTAGCAAGAAAAATTTTTATGTGTTTTATACTAACAGATAATTAAGGAGTATACGCGTGATAAAGATTGACCCTATAAAACCCTTTTATAAAACTAATAATATAAACCAATTAGCAAGCACAAAGGATTGCGATAATAATAACAAAAACAACAATACATTACAACTTTACGGAATCCCAAAGAGCTATATAAGTTTTCGCTCAGATAATAATAAGCTAAAATTTACAGAAGATGGTACAATATTTATAGATAAAGCCAAACAAATTGCAAAAGAGATGGGGCATACGGAGATTACTCCTTATCATATAATCAAAACTGCTATAGAAGAAACTTATGAGAATTTTTCTAAATATGAAAAAAATACATTAAATGAAAAAAATGGGTTAGCCAATGATTTGTATGATTCTTTATCTACTCTTAACTTATTGGCAAATAATTATGCAAAACAAAATATATTATTAGATAAAAAGTCTAGTGATTGCTTTTTTAAAAGTCTTGAAAACTTAGAAAAAGAAAATACAAGTTATCTAAATAAACTACCCGTCTCTCA
Source organism: Candidatus Gastranaerophilales bacterium (assembly GCA_944322835.1). Taxonomy (GTDB): domain Bacteria; phylum Cyanobacteriota; class Vampirovibrionia; order Gastranaerophilales; family Gastranaerophilaceae; genus CAG-196. Next base: position 4,585 of record CALUQF010000058.1, read on the forward strand.
AAATTTAGCAGAAACCAAGGAGCCGGTTTTAAGTGAAGAATTAAAAACACAATTAGAAGATTTAAAAGGAACACCAATAGATTCATATATGCTTCTGGGCTCTGCATTTAATGCCTTATCTGCATCGAATATTTCTTATCCTGCAGAGTTCCTAAAAGAATTTATAAGTTTAAGTTATTATAAAACCGGTGAAGAAATTAATGAAAATTATATGAAAACTTATGACAGCCGTGCAATAGACGTATGGAATAAATTGGCATTAGGGTCAAACTTATTTGTCACATACACAGATGCAAGGGAAGCAGACAGAATAGAGGCAAGTCTTATAAAAACTTTAAATGCTCCTAAACGCGGTAATTTTAATAATAAAAACACATTGCTATATTCTATGTCAGACGAAGTAACACCATTAGGCTTGGTAGAAGAAGTTATGAAAAGCTCTGAGTCAATTCCTGATAAGCAAAAAATTATAATGATAAATTTGGACAGGCTAATTTCTAATAATATGGTAAAAGAAGGGTCTAATGAAATTGTTTTTCCATCTGAGCTTTTCGGTCTGGTTAATATGCAGCAAAACGATGTGAAATTCATATTTTTCCAGAACAAGGATAATTATTATCAATCAATGCAAAATCCCATAATTAAAAAAGGGTTTTCGGACTTTATATCTTATTCAATTCCTCCGGTTCATGTTTATGAAGCACAAGAAATTATTAATAAAAGCCGGGTGCTGACTAAAGATATAGAAACTCCTTTTTCCAAAGATGCGAAAAATAAGGCTATCGCTTATGCAGATAAGTTAGAAGGTGTTTTCCCGGATAAAGCCATAGATTTGATGAAACGTATTTCTGACTATTATGGAACCTCCAAAAAGAAAATTAATACAAAAGATGTTGATGAATTTGCGTCTGTTGCAAAAGATATCTTCAATAAAGATAGCGATAGTACGAATATAATATATGACACTGGTAAAAATTTATCATCGTTGTATGGCAAAGATACAACCAAAAAGGATATAGAAGCAATTGTAAGACAAATTAAGACCGGTAAAATTGGAACCCGCGGTTATGTTATGTTTTCTAATGATATAGAAGCAGGCTCTGGAAGAAGATTTACAGCCCAGGCACTTGCCGGAGAGGCAAAAGTGCCATTTATAGAAATCGCGTCTTCAGATTTTGCGCTAAGCGCCATAGACGAAGAAGGCTCCAGAACCCAGCCACGTGAGGAAATGAGACGAATTTTCGCTGAAGCAAAAAAAGCTGCAGAACAAAATGAATATAAAGCAGCAATAATATATGTTAATAATTTTGAAGATTTTGCTTTTTCAGGGCCTTATTTAGCAGGATATAAGCAGGCAATGGCTCAAATGGAAAAAGAAATGTCAAAAGCAGAAGCAGAAAAATTAAATATAATAGTTCTAGGCTCTACAGACAGTTATTATGCTGACTTAATTCCAATGGTAGTAAGAGGTTTTAATCAGCAAATAGCAATTGATTCACCTGCCTTTAACAAAAATTCCAGAAAAGAAATTATTATTAACAGAATTAAAGAGTCAGAATTACCTCTTACCTGCAGAAATTCGGAAGAGAGGACTAATCTGATAAATAAATTAGTAAAGATTACTGAATACATGTCTTTTGTCGAAATCAAATCTATGATTGAAAAAACCGGCCAGATTATGCTGGAACGAGGCAAAAACAAAGCTTCTATGGGAGATTTTATAGAGGCGTATCTTCAATTAACAACAGGCAGAACCTCAAGACCGGTAATGCCTGAATACAACAAACGTGCAACAACCTCGCACGAATGCGGCCATGCGGTAAATCTTGAGGTTATGAATGAAATTCTTAGAGAAAAAGGACAACCATGGCACCAATCAAGAGATGTTAACTTTATTACGCTTGATCCAAGAGGTAATTTTCTGGGTGCTGTATTTGAAGGGCGGTCTGAAAATGCTGATTATCCTTTTGAAGCAATGTTTACAGGTTTAGTTTGCGCATATGGCGGCTATTCTGCCGAAAAACATTTCTTTGATATGGATGGTTCTATGGGAATTTCACAAGATTTAGCTCAAGCTTCTTCTTCTGCAAAAAAAGGTATTGAATATTTCGGATTTGGGTTTAATACAGGTAAAATCTCTAATGCTGCCGGTATAAAATCAGGGAAATATAATGAAAATGTCTTTAAGGATATGAATGTAATCCTTACCAATGCACAAATGGCGTCTGATTTAATTACAGAAACTTACAAAGGATTTAATAAATGGTTTACTGATAAATACTCAAGGCTGATTGGAACGGATGATTGCATGATTGACGGTGACAAATTCAGAGCTATTCTTGCACAATGGAAAACTTCTCAACCGGAAAAAGTTAAAGAAGAATTTGAGATTCTTGGTGATATGATTATGGATATTATTAAGTCTTCCAAAAAAGGTAAAATTTACGGAAAACTGAAAGTGTAACAATAGAAAAATAACCCCGCATATGCAGGGTTATTTTTCTATTAAGCTATTATTTTTTAGTATTTTCTTTTACCGGTTTCGACTCCGGTGTTACCGGTTTTACAACTCTTTTTGGATTATAGCTTTCGTTCAAATATTCTATTTTTGCATTTTTCATCAAACCTTCTGTAAGTTTTTTCAAGACTTCAATTTGTTTTTGCGTTTCTAAATAGAATTTGATTTCATCTTTCACCTTAACGAATGGAGTAGAACCGGCTTCCATTCTGTCTGTTACCTTAATAATATGGAACCCGTATGGTGATTTAACAAGAGTTTCGCTGATTGTATTTGGTTTCATTGAAAAAGCCGCATTCGCAAATTCGGGAACCATAGCTTCTTTCGGGAAGAAACCTAATTCTCCGCCTCTTTCGGCACTTGCTTTATCATCAGAATTCTTTTGTGCTATTTTTTCAAAGTTCTCAGGATTTTGTTTAACCTCTGCCAGAACTGACTCTGCTTTTGCCTTTTGAACAGAGATTTGTTCTTCTACTTTCTTATTCAAATCTGTCGGATTGATATCCGGATTCTTTTCTTTAATTTGTTGAATAAGTTCAATAGTATTAGCAGATATCAAAATATGAGAAGCTCTTACCTGCTCACCGTGAGTAAATTCATTCTTATGTGTATTGTAGTAATTCTCGGCGTCTTTATCAGTTATATTTATCTTTTCAATAGAATTTACTAATTTTTTGATTTTTATCTGTGTTTTCAAATCTTCAGTAAACTGTGCATTCGAAATTCCTCTATCTTTTAAAAGCTTATTTAATTCTTCTTTTGAACCTACTTTATCAATAATAGCTTTTAGCTCGTTTTGAACATCTTCTTCGGTTGCAGTAATATTTCGTTTTGTAATTTCTTCATCCAACAGCGATTTTACAATTAACTCATTTACAATTTTATCTTTGAAAATTCCATACATCGGATTCTCATCTGATTTAACAAAATTCTTTGAGCCGCCAAAAGCTTTCAAGAATGATTTATCAACCGTCTTATCAAAAGCTTCGTCAAAATCTGCCTGGGTAATTACTGTATCATTGACTTTAATAATACCCTCCGATTTATGCATCAATGTGCAGCCGGAAAAAAGCACAGTTGATATTGCTAAACACGTTAATAATTTTTTCATTAGAATACTCCTCTTATCTACCAAAACTACTTCCTTATAATAAACCAAATTTGCGGAAATGTTAAATATTTATTTACTCTTCTTAATAATTACAAGATAGACAGCGATATATTTCAAAATAAATCACAATGAATTTTGTTTTTGTTCTCTTCATAGACAATAGACAATAAAAATTACAAATAAGAGACTCTCAATAAACTAAGAAAAGTAAAATCATTGCTAAGTTAAATACGCACTATTATCTGAACGTCAGTATGCTTTCTCCTATTCTCTCCAAAGATTCTGCTATCTATGATAAATTCAAAAATTAAAGCAAGCTTTACAAAAATTTACAAACTAGCAAATTCTTGAATTTCTATGCGTTTATTATAATATAGAATATATAGATTATGTAGTGTGAAGGCGGTTTTATGGTTAATGGAATTAACTTAGGTGTAGGCGGGTTTAAACAGAACTCATATGGTAATATCCAGAGAGTGGGTGCTTCTGAAAATGGCAGAGTCCTTTACCGTGTTATTGATTCTAACGGGCTAGAGGCAGGCAAACTTACTGTTGCCGGAAAAGATACAGACAAATTTGAACAGTCATATCGGGATATAATGGAAGCAGCGCCTAAAATTCAGAAATTTGTAACAGAAAATTCTTCTGAAGAAGATATAAAAAAGAGAAGGATGACTTCCCGCTTAATAACCGGCGGCGGAGCCTTAGCCGGTCTTGTTATTCCGATAGCTTTGACAAGAAAAGCTTCTACGCTAAAACAAATTCTTTCAACTGTAGGTGGACTGGTTGCGGGTCTGTCTGCAGGTTTTGCGACATCGCTTGCAGTTACTACACCACCGGGAACTTATAAATTTGCAAAAGCCTCCCGTACGATTTCAAAACTTGATATCCAGCCGGTGCTTGAAGATGTAAAAGCATAAACAGAAGAGTTCGGATTAATTCCGAACTCTTTTATTTTGCGGATTTAATATGTTTATAATATAATTGAGCATGGAAATAATTTAGTAGAATTTATGGAAGAATCCGGCTTTCGAGCAGCCGGAGAAAGAAGGAAAAATGGTACCTGAAACAAAAAGTTTTCAATTAGAAATCGGTGGTAAGACTGTAACAGTTGAGACTGGCAAGTATGCGAAATCAACAAATGGCAGTGTTACTGTCCGTTGCGGTGATACAATGTTATTCGTTCACTGTGTTGTAAGTAAAGAACCAAGAGTCGGGATAGACTTTTTCCCGTTACTTATTGATTATGAAGAAAGAATGTCTTCTATTGGACGTATTCCAGGCGGTTATAACCGTTCAGAGGGTAAGGCAAGTGATAAAGCAATACTTGTTTCTCGTTTGATAGATAGACCTATAAGACCCCTTTTCCCTAAGGGATATAGAAATGATATTCAAATTGTAGCGCAATTATTCAGCTATGATCAGCAGAATCAACCGGATACTTTGGCTATGTTAGGTGCTTCTTGTGCGTTAATGCTTTCGGGCGCTCCTTTTGAAGGGCCTATCGGTGCTGTAAGAGTTTCAAAAGTTGATGGCCAGCTTATTGCAAATCCGACTCACCAGCAGGCGGATAAATCTGATTTGGATATTGTTGTAGCCGGTACACACGATAGCGTTATTATGGTTGAAGCCGGATGCAAATTCGTAACAGAAGATGATATTATGGAAGCTGTTGAATTTGCTCAAGGTGAAATCAGAAAACAGTGTGATGCTCAAAATGAGTTTGTAAAAGCTTGCGGTGTTGTAAAGGAAGAATTTGTAAATCCTTATGATACAACAGAGCTTAAAAATATCATTGACGAAGTTGCACACGATATGATTTTTGATGCTTATCACAATTTTGACAGAGAATACAGACAAAATAAACTTGAAGAAGCTAAAAAACTTGTTAAAGAACGCGTTGAAGCTCTTCCGGAGGATCACTATATTCATCAGATTATCGAAGAAACAGGAATCGACTTTGTTGCTGAAGAATTTAAAGCTGCAGAAAAGAAAATTATGCGCGCGATGATTCTTGATGAAGGCGTAAGAGCAGACGGAAGAAAACCAAATGAAGTACGTCCTATCTGGTGTGAAGTTGGTGTAATTCCAAGAGCGCACGGATCAGCTGTATTCACTAGAGGACAAACTCAGATTCTTTCAGTTGCAACTCTTGCAGGCCCCGGCATGAAACAGGAATTAGACGGAGTTGATCCGGAAACCGAAAAAACTTATATGCATAAATATATCTTCCCTGGATTTTCTGTAGGCGAAGTTAAACCACTAAGAGGCCCGGGAAGACGTGAAGTAGGGCATGGTAATCTGGCTGAAAGAGCAAATGTTCCGGCTCTGCCATCACAAGAAGAATTTGGATACACTATTCGTGTAACATCAGATGTCTTAGAATCAAACGGTTCAACATCTATGGGTTCAACCTGCGGTTCTTCAATGGCACTTATGAACGCCGGTGTTCCTGTTAAATGCATGATAGGCGGTGTTGCAATGGGTATGATTACAGAACCTGGCAGAGAACCTGTAGTTTTAACTGATATTCAAGGAATTGAAGACTTTTTAGGTGACATGGACTTTAAAGTTACTGGTAATGATGACGGTATAACAGCGCTTCAAATGGATATGAAGGCTAAAGGTATCGCAAATGAAACTTTAAGAAGAGCTTTAGCACAGGCTAAAGAAGGCAGACTCCATATCTTAGGCGAAATGAGAAAGGTTATTACAAAACCGGCAGACCACCTGTCTCCTTATGCTCCTAGTATTACCACAATGACAATACCGGTAGAAGA
>CALUQF010000059.1 GCA_944322835.1 Candidatus Gastranaerophilales bacterium
TTGCAACAATTACGGTTAAAATATACCACTTATATTCAAGGTTAGGGTTAAACCAGTTGCGGATAGATGCGTTTATGCTTGCATTATTTTTTTGCGGTAAAATTTCTGCGGCGTAGCCCGATATAATCTGTGATGCGTAAGCGGAAGCAATCGAGGCGGAATTCGTCTGTCTGCCGTCTGCTATTACCTGTATGGAGGCAGGCTTTCCGGATTTAATATTACGAGCAAAGTCGTTGTTTATCATAAGCCCTATTTGAACCTTCTGGGTGTCTATTTTGTTTTTAAAATCTTGTTCATTATCTGTATAATAAAAATTTCTAAACCTTGGAGAATTCTCAAATCGGGATATTAATTCTCTTGATTCAACACTTTGAGAGTTGTCTAAGATTACTGTATCAATGTTTTGAACTTCCATAGTTGCGGCATTGGAAAAAATCAAAAGCTGCATAATAGGAAGGCCGATAATTATTCCCTTTGTTTTCGGATCATTCCAGATAGTAATGAATTCTTTTTTTATCAGTGCGAAAACTCTGCGGAAAAAATCTCTTATCATCTTTTTCCTCCTGATTTTTTCTCAAGTCTCATGGAAGTATTTTTATAAACAGCCATAAAAAACAACAGCCCCAGAATTGTCAAATATATAGCATTTTCCAACCTGATACTGTTTACTCCTCCGGCCATAAATTCGCTTTCCACAAAAGAAACATAGTATCTTGGCGGTAATATTCTTGTTAAATACTGGAAAAATACAGGCATAGAATTTATAGGGAACATTAATCCGGAAAGCATTAATGCCGGTAGAAAACCCGCACTCATTGCAACCATACTTGCTAAAAACTGGTTTTTCAAAAGTGAGGAGATATTTAATCCTATACCCAGTGATGTAAATAGAAACAGGCTGCTTACTAAAAACAGAATAAAATAATTTCCTCTAAACGGTATATTAAAGATAACAATACAAAGAAAAATATTGAAAGCAAGAGAAAGTATTCCGAGGATAAAGTAGGGGATATATTTACCTAGTACAATATGGATAGACTTAACAGACGTTGAAAGCATAGCCTCCATTGTTCCTCTCTCCCATTCTCTTGCAACAACAAGAGAGGTCAATAATATACCTATTAACGTCATTGTAATCGCAATTGAGCCCGGAACGATAAAGTAATGACTGTTTAAATCAGGATTATACCACGTTCTAACTTCTGTGTTTATGACAGGCCTTGGAGTTAAGCCTGCATATTTACTTGTCATAAGCCAGCTGTTTGCAATTGATACGGCGTAGTTTTGAACATAATTTGCCGTATTAACTTCCGACCCGTCTGTAATGACTAATAAATCAGCGCTTTGTCCTCTTGCAAGTTTTGTTGAAAAATCATTGGGAATTATAACCGCACCTTTGATTTTTGAACGTGCAATTGCTGTTTTTATGTCTTCTATGTTATCAAAATAGATTGAATTAACATACTTGCTGTGTCCGAAAGATTTGATAAGAGTTGCGGTTTCGGGATTGGAATCATCATTTTTAATCCCCATTGTCACCCTTACAGAATCCAGATTTATTCCGTACATATAGATTAAAATAGAAATCAAAGGCAGAACAAAAGCGATTATTATACTGCTCGGATCACGCAAGATTTGTTTTATTTCTTTTTTTATGAGTGCCAGTAGAATCTTCATTTGGCCTCACTCTCTTTAATAAGTCTTATAAAGGTTTCTTCCATATTTGGAAGCTCTCCCTCGCTCCGCCGGATTGACCTCCGTGCGGGAGAGGGTTGGGGTGAGGGATTTAATTCCATAGCTTTGCGCTTAAGCTCCTCCGGAGTCCCGAGAGCAATTGTCTCACCCTTATAAAAAAGACTTATTCTATCACAGTATTCGGCCTCGTCCATAAAGTGTGTTGTAACAAGAATCGTTACTCCTTTTTTTGCAAGTGATGTAATATGGTTCCAAAAATCCCTGCGGGTTATAACATCAACTCCGGAAGTCGGTTCGTCTAAAAATAATACCGGCGGATTGTGAATGAGAGCACATGCCATTGATAATCTCTGCTTAAGCCCTAAAGGCAACTCTTCACTTTTTTGATTAGCATAATCTTTTAAGTCAAAAACTTCAATAATTTCTTGTACTTTAGAGCTTCTGTTCTTGAATTTTATACCATATGCTGAGGCAAAGAACTCAAGATTTTCTTGTACTGTAAGACTTCCGTACAGTGAAAACTTTTGCGCCATATAACCTAAATTTGAACGCGCCTTCTCCGGATCTTTTGTAATATCAATGCCCATAATTCTTGCAGTACCGTTAGTTGGTTTTGCAAGTCCGCACATCATCTTAAAAGACGTAGATTTACCGGCTCCGTTCGGGCCTAAAAGCCCGAAGATTTCTCCTTTTTTGATACAGAAAGAATTATTTTTTACGGCATAAAAACTACCGTATTTTTTCTCAAGATTATCAGCTTCTACAGTAAAAATATCCTCCCTCGCCCCCTGCGGGAGAGGGTTGGGGTGAGGGGTGGTTTTGTATTCATAATTTTCTGCTATTTTTGAAGTTTCCTCTTTGTATCCGCCCATAAGTTCAATAACTTTGTTTTCAAACTCCTGGGCAGTCGGGGCTAAATCATGCGGTTTTCCTTCATAAATTACTTTTCCCTTATCAATAACAACCGCTGTATCAAAACTATGCGCTTCATCTAAATATGCGGTTGACCATAAAACGGTTGTATCAGGTGAAATCATTTCCCGAACCATTTTCATCAAATCTCTTCTTGATATCGGGTCGACTCCGACAGAGGGTTCATCAAGGAGCAAAAATTCAGGATTCCCGAGAAGCGTGCAGGCCAAACCCAATTTCTGTTTCATTCCGCCTGATAAAGCTCCGGCAAGCCTGTCTTGAAACGGAGCAAGTTTTGTAAATTCAAGCATTTTTTCAATCGCATTAACGGGCGGTACTTCTTCCCTCGCCCCTTGCGGGAGAGGGAGCAGCCGTTTGAGCGTAAGCGAATTACGGATGCGGGTGAGGGGTTCATTCCCGTTAACCTTATTATCCCCATTTACCCCTATTTCTATGCCTTTTAAATCAGCGTAAAGCTTTAAATTTTCTATAACGGTCAAATCCTCATAAAGCCCGAATTTTTGAGGCATATAGCCAATATGTTGAGTTAATTCGTCTTTTTGTGTTACAGGATTAAATCCGAGGGTAGAAATCTCTCCTTTATCCGGAATTAAAAGCCCGATAATTGTTCTTAAAAGTGTAGTTTTTCCTGCACCGTCAGCGCCGATTAGACCTGTAATTTTACCTTTTTCAATGTTTAGCGAAAGGTTATTCAGAGCTTTTATTTTACCAAAGGTTTTTGTTAGGTTTTTGATTTCTACAGTGTTCATTTTGTTACTCTTTTGTTTTTTGGGTTTGTTTTGGGTTTGAACCCCTCACCCGCATCCGTAATTCGCTTACGCTCAAACGGCTGCTCCCTCTGTCTTGGATTTGCTCCACGCTCACAGAGTTCCGCCTTTAAGCCTACTCGGCTTAGTCGGCTCCATCTGTTCGCTATCCGGACTAACTCACTGACGTTCGTGTCGTCCGTCCGCAAATCCGCTCCCGCAAGGGGCGAGGGGGAGGTGATTTCATTTATTAAAAATTCATAACACCCCTCTATATTGTTGTCGATTTCATTATTCCAAAATCTAATCAGTCTAAAGTTTTGTTTTTCAAGATAGAATGTTCTTTGTACATCAGAAAAAGAACCATTATGCTGCCCTCCGTCAATTTCAATTATAAGCCTTTTTTCAAGACAGATAAAATCGGCTATATATTTATTATCAATCGGAAACTGCCTGCGAAATTTTACTCCTAATTTAGCATTACGAATCAACTGCCATAATTTATACTCTTGTTCATTTTGTTCCTTACGCATTGTTCTTGTTAAATCTTTAATGTATGGTGCATAAAATCTATGATTTTTCTTGGTATTCATCATATCCTTTCTTTCCTATCCCTCGCCCCTTGCGGGAGAGGGAAGAATTTCAAGTTGAGCATAAGCGAAACTTAGAAATTCGGGTGAGGGGTTTGTTTCCCACTGTTCAAATCCACTTTAATCGTTACCGGCATACCCTGTCTTAAGTATTCATCAATATCATAAATATAAACTCTTATGCGGTAAACGAGATTTGTTCTGATATCAGTCGATTGAACTGTTTTAGGCGTAAATTCCGCAACAGGCGAAATATATCCGACCTGTCCTTTATAAACTCTCTTTTTACCGGTTTTGGGGTCAACCGTATCAGTATATACATTTACCCCCTGACCGTATTTAATATTACCTAAATCAGTTTCATTAACGTATGCCCTTACCCACACCGGCTTTATTTTTGCCATTGTATAAACCGGCTGTCCTTTGGTAACATTAGCACCGGGTTCCTGAACCCTTACCATAATGATTCCTTCATCTGGTGCATAAACTTTTGTGTAACCGAGCTGGTTTTTTGCGAAATTCTCCTGTGCAACAGCTCCTTCATAATCTGCATTAGCCTTATTTCTGGTATTTAAAAGTGTGTCGTAATCTTGTTTTGAAATAGTGTTATCGTTAACTAAAGGAGCCTGACGTTCAAATTTTGAGTCTGAATCATTCTTTAAAGCAAGTGTTTTGGCAACATCGGCCTTGGCTTTTTCCAAATTTGAAACATAATCCTTATCGTCTAATATAGCAAGCAAGTCTCCCCGTTTTACAGTGTCGCCTTCTTCTTTCAGCATTTTTTCAATTCTGCCTGCGACCTGAAAACTCAAATCAACCTGACGGATTTCTATATTTCCGTACAGTGTGAGTTCATTTGTTACTTTGTGATTTTTAAAATACAAAAACCCTAAAGTTCCGCCGATTACTAATATTAGTAGTACCAAAATTATTATTTTTTTCTTCATATCCTGCTCCTATAATTTACCGCCAACGGCTTTATATAAGGTGAAGTAATTAACTAATCGTTGTGTTTTTGCCTGTGCGTAATTTATTTCCGAGTTAATAAATCTGTTTTGTTCCAGCAGATATTCGGGAGTAGAGATTACACCTCTTGCAAGTTTTTTCTCTGCATCTTTAAAATTTTCTGTTTCAAAACCTAAACCTGATTTTGTATTATCTTCAATCTGCCTATCATGTTTTATTATGCAAAGAGCGGTATTAACTTCTTTTACAGCCTCTAAATTTGTCTGGTTATACTCCTCAAAAAGTTCTTCATATTTTGCTTTTTGGAGCTTTAAATTAGCGACTTTCATTCCGCCTTTAAATATATCCTGCGAAGCACCTGCTAAGATAGCCGCAAGCGATGATTCCCAGGAGAAAAATGAGCCGGGTGCGATGGTATTAAACGCCCAAACTCCTACGATATTGAACCTTGGGAAGAATTCTTTTTTTGCAACTCTTACATCAATTTTTGCTTTTTCAAGATTTGCTTCTGTTATTTTAACATCAGGTCTTGAAAAGATTACATCAGAACTTATCTCTTCAGGAATAGTTTCGGAGTATTCAAAATAATCTAAATCTCCCCTCTTCATTTCCGAAATATTAAAAGGAGATCTGCCTGTTAAAACCGCAAGCTGCATCATTAATGTTTCACGCTGTTTTTTTAGTTTTTCGACATTACTCTTTACTTCTTCAACAGCTTGCTTTGCTTTATTTAATTCTGTTGAGTTTATAACCCCGCGTTCAAATTTAGCAAAGCTTCTGTTTAAAATCTCTTCCTGATTTTTGAGCAAATTCGTCTGTTTTTCAATCAAATCATCATAGAGTAAAATATTTGTATATACTGTGGCAACATCGCTTAAGAGTGCAAGGTAAACTGCTTTTTCATTGAATTTTGCAGCCTCATAGCTTTTCTTAACAGCCCTTGTCTTATCCCTGTTTTTTAATAGCAAATCAGCCTCGTAGCTTGCCATAAAAGGAAGTATAAAGGCATTGTCTTTTAATTGAAAATTATCAAGCTCCGGAATCTTTATCCCTAAATAGTTTGCGCTTACGCTTAAAGAGGGAAGTTCGCGTCCCAGAGAATATTTTGCCTGCTGTCTGTATTGTTCCACAACATGCTGAGCTTTTTTTAATTCGTGGTTATTATCCAGGGCTTCCTGAATATAACAGTTTAAATTCTCGTCATTAAATTTTCCGAAAAATTCAATACTCAGCTCGCTAATATCGACTGCAAAGCTGGTTTGTGCCAAAAGTAATAATGTAAAAGAGAGGAGTATCTTTTTAATCATTACCTACTCCTTCCGCTGTTATTTTTTTAATATAAAACCTGATATTATTTTTTATAATTTCTATATCATCTTCCCTAAACTCACTCTGGCCGAGCTCTCTAAGACAGAATACCGGTAAAATTCTCGGTGAATTTAATTGAGAAAATATAAAAACCGTCTTATAAATTATTTCTTTATCCCTGGCGTCTTTATCAAAAATTCTTGCTAAAAGTTCTCTTACATAGCTAAACGCCGGAGAATTGATTTTTCTCTCCGGATTTTGCTGTTCCTTTAACAGGAACATAATCAAATCATTGGATATTTTATTTGAATACAGAAAATCAACCGCTCTTTCAAGAATTGTAATCAGAAGTTCAACACATTCAGATTTTGAATATTCAGACGGGCTCTTATCTAAATCCATAAAAGTTCTGGCATATTCAGTCTGTTGTTCAATAAGATTTTCAATAATACCTTCATACAATTCACGTTTTCCGCCCCAGTAGTAAGAAATCATGCAAAGATTAACCCCTGTTTTCTGGCAGATTTCTCTAACACTTGTTCCATCAAACCCCTTCTGAGCAAAAAGAGTTGTAGCGGTTTCTAAAATCCTGTTTTTCGAATTCTCATCTTTGACCATAAATCAATTATAAAACAAACGTTTGATTTAGTCAAGAAACAAATACTTTTTTTCGTAATTTAATTTTTAAGCTCTAGTTATTCAGTTAATTTTTGATTTAAAATTCAAATGACAAAATCTAATTGCAAACATAATTGTTGATAACAAAAGAATTGCACCAAAGATAATCATAGTATTTGCTATTCCGAAAAATTGTGTAATTGAACCTGCAACGAGGTTACTTATAGAAGTTGCGCCCATAAAACATATTGAGTACAAACTCATAATCCGGCCGCGCTTATCATCTTCCAGAATTGATTGCAAAAGAGTACTGTCGGATGTTATTGCGGATGTAAAGCCTAACCCGACAAAAAACATTGTTATACAACTGTATAGGGTGTGGTTTAAAAGTCCCATTATGATAAATCCGCTGCTTAAAATAATTGCACCTGTACAGAGAATATATTTTAGCCCTCTTAAAGAGGTTTTTGAGGCTAGAAATATGGAAGAACAAAGAGCTCCCACACCTGTACAGCTCATAAGCCATCCGAGAGTATCAGCGCCGGAGTGTAAAACTTCGGTTGTATAAATCGGCATTAATAGGGGATAAGTAAGAGCTATAAAGCTGAAAATTCCCGCAAAAGCCAGCAATGTCGTGATTTGCTGTGAATGAAACGCGTATTCCAAACCCTCTTTTACACCTTCTATTATTGATTTATTTTTAACACTTTCTGATTTTTTATCTTTAAAATCCATCATCATAACAAGAAATACACATGGAAGTATGCAGAGAAAATTTATACTAAAGCACCACGCTACACCGACTGCTGATAATAAAACGCCGGCAAGAGCAGGCCCTACCAGCCTTGCGACATTAAAACAGGCCGCATTTAGTGAAAGTGCATTGCTTAAATCGGCTCTATCATCAACAAGAAGGACATAGGTTGATTGTCTTAAAGGAGCATCAATCGCCGCCGTAATATTCAAAAATAATCCTAACGGTATTATATTCCAGAGTTCTAAATGCCCGCTGATTGCCGCAAATGCCATCAAAAATGCTTGCAGAGCGAATAATATTTGTATTATAAGCAGCAATTTATGCCTGTTAAATTTATCGATTACCATGCCGGCAAACGGGGTAACTATAAAGAGCGGAAGAGTGTTAATAAAAAGAATTCCTCCCATCATAAACGGAGATTTTGTAAGGGAATAAACAACCCAGCTTATAGCAACATTTTGAATCCAAATTCCGACCTGTGAGGTAATAAGCCCCGGAAAAAACAATCTAAAATTTCTGTATTTTAATGACCTAAATGTTGTTTTGACTCTGTTCATTATTTTCCTCCGGATTTAGAATAAGCCAGTCAATGAGCGGTTTCTTTTCGCCGAACGTAAAATTAAAACCGCGTTCGAAATCGGGATCTGTTAAGAAATCATAACTTACATTAAATGCTGCCGGCTCCTCTTCTACCCCTAAAGCCTTTACTTTTTCCGGCGAAATCTTTTTATCCACCATTACATTTGAATAATTAAGTCCTTCTTTGTAGCAAAACGGAACTTTTATTTTATCATTTTTTCCGACTGTCATGAGCCCAAAAGAGCGGCATACAATTCCTCTAAAATTGTATACAACACAAACGTCATTTATAAGAAACGGGCAATCATATTTGAAAACCTCTCCCTTAAATTCAGCCTTTTGCTGTTTTATTTTCTGAACATTATCAGCAATAATCTTTTTTGTGTCATTATCCAGCTGCCAAACTCCAAGCATAAGGTATTCAGCTTCAATCTGTGTATATGGAAATTCCGCATTTTTACAACATTTACCGCACCCTTTTTTACAAAAAATGAATGGTTTTTGTTTCTCAAAAAATTTTTCAAATTTTCCGCTTAAAAAATTCAAATAAGTAACGTAGTTTTCCAGCATATTTTTCTCTTCCTAATCAAACTATTTTTGGGGGCTAATCCTATCCCGCTATTGTATGCAAAAAAAATGCACTATCTTCACCAACAATTTTAACAGTAATCGGCTAATATAACAACTTAGGCATTTTATTTCCTCTTATATTATGTATTCTCTTAAGAAAAACTGCTGTCGATGATGGCCGACAGCAGTTTACAGGCCTTTATTTTAAGTATTTGCTGTAGAATTCCGCTAATTTTTCTACAGCTGGAGTTACGTATTCCGGTTTATAATACATTTCCATATGGGTTGCATTAGGTATAACCACATATTCTTTAGGTTCAAGAGCTTTGTCATAAGCTTCCTTGCTAAAATAAGCAGACTCAGCTTTTTCACCGACTATAAACAATACGGGACGCGGCGATACATATTCCGGCCTGTCAAAAGCGGTGAATGATGCTTGTTGTGCGTAGTTTGAGAATATATATTTATTCTCCGAACGCGGGTGCTGTGCAATTGGGGTTCTATAGTATTCATACCCCTGTCTATACATTGTGGGTGCATTTTCTGGGATTTCCTCAAGAGAATTGGGAACATAAGATGAATATTTTACCTCTTCTCCGTTAGCTTCGCGGGTTCTTTGTTCAGCGGCTTCTTTAAGTTTTTGCTGCTGTGCTTCTTTTGACAAAGAATCTCCGAGCCCCTGACGTCTTGCACGGCCAAGATCAAATGCTGATACTGTTGCAACAGCTTTAATTCTCATCTCTGTTTCGGCAGCATTAAAGGCATATCCTCCGCCTGCGCATATTCCTAAAACGCCGATATTTTCTTTATCTACAAAATGAAGTGTTGTAAGATAATCTACTGCCGAGCGTACATCTTCTACCCTGGAAGCGGGATTTCCCAGAAAATGCGGTTCTCCTCCGCTTTCTCCCTGATAGGCCGCATCATAGGCAAGCGTTACAAAACCTTTTTCTGCAAGCTTTTTAGCATACAGACCCGCAACCTGCTCTTTTACACCTCCAGCCGGGTGAACCACAATAACTGCCGGCTATTTTAATATTGCTGTAAGCCTGATTATAGTATACTTTTTCTTTCATAACTTTATCCTTTACAATTTTTGCGCTTGCGGCTGTTCCGCATGAAATCAACAGGCCGGCGCATAATAATGTAATAAGCGTCTTTTTCATTGGCTCTCCTTTTTTAAAATCCGACTTTTTTCAGCCATTCTGCAAGGTCATTGTCTACTCCGGCTCCGCCTTTCCCGTAAGCTACAAACGGAGAGAGCACTCTAGCGCCTTTAGCAAGTTTTGCCATGTCTTTATCGATGGTATAACCGCCGCCTCCGCCATGGGTTACAAACGGAATAACGGTTTTACCTTCAAAATTGTTTTCGGCTAAGAATGTCATAACAGGCGGAGCCATTGTGTACCACCAGGCCGGAGTCCCGACAAATACTACATCATATGGGGTTACATCTTTATTATTTATCGGCGGGTGAATACCCTTGTCCTTTTGCTCCTTTGCAACGCCATATGCTGTTTCGTTGTAATCTGCAGGATACGGAGTTACCGGAGTTATTTCAAAAATATCTCCACCGGTTTTGGCTTGAATTTTTTGAGCGATAGATTTAGTATTTCCGCTCCAGGAAAAATAAGCTACTAGAATTTTTTTGTCCATAAGTTCTCCTTGTGTTTGATTTGACTGACTGACAGCGAGGGCAAATCCTGCACCCGCTATAATTATCAAAAATACTATGAGCAAAAGTTTCTTCATAAACTTCTCCTTATCTTGCAAGTCCTATAATCATTTCTACTGTT
>CALUQF010000060.1 GCA_944322835.1 Candidatus Gastranaerophilales bacterium
CCATTACCGGCGCCTAAACCTGTATCAATTGCAGCGTAAGATAACTGCATTGATGCAAATACCGTTGTTAATACTAAAGCCGAAATCTTTTTCTTTAAACTTTTCATATATTACTCCTCATTTTTTAATCCTTGTAATATATAAAAGTATTTTTGTTTCAAAAAATTGCCTTTTTGTTACATTATGTAAACAACTAAAAAAGGGCGGCGGGGTTAACCCCGCCGCCCTTAATAAAACTTATCAATCAATCATCGGAAACGCCTTTACAACAGTTACAGAACCATCTACATTTTTACGGATACCTTTATCGTTCATATCGTCATCATCCAAATCTGCTGCATAAGCAATCGGTGTATAAGGTTGAGCCGCTGTTACATTCGGTTGTCTTTCATAGCTTCTCAATACTTTTGCACTTTCATTCGGATCCGGATTTGGTGTTGGTTCCGGAGTTGGGTCCGGGCCAGGATCAGGAGTATCTGGCCCTTCTGGGCCTACAAGATAAGTATTTTCGCCCTTGATTTGTTCGCCTCTATTGTAACCGTTTTCACCATTTGTAAGGTTATAGGTAATTTCCTCATCACCATTTATTGTAACTTGAGCGTTATCTCTTATATTAGTGTATTTAAGAGTATAGTCTCTTGACGGATAATCAACTTTTAACTTGTCGGTCTCGCCTCCAACCGTAATTGTATTAGCATGTACGCCGTCTCCGGTAATATTTATATCATTGCCATAAGAGGTTAAATATACATTACCAGCATTTGCTCCTGTTAAAGTCATATCACCGTTTGATGCGATATAAGCGGAAGCACCGGTCGGAGTGTTGATTCCTGTAACAGTACCGCCTGCAATATTTATATAAGCCGGTGTACCGACTGAATCCGGTATATGTATATAATTTTCCATTATATTAACAATTTTTTGATCAACTGTCATATCACCGGTTTGAGTTAAACCACCAATGTAGCCATTTGCCGAAAAATCATATTCATTTGCTGTCAAAAGAGCTTTTCCGTCAGTTAAAACGTTATAATTATCTGATTTTAAAGAGATCTTATTGGCACTCGTATCAATTGTTGTCATAACATGACCGTTATGCGCATGAGCTGTCAAATCTCCGCCTACTGTCAACTTACCATCTGCAAGCTTTTGTGCATCATAATCATAACCGCCGATGTGAATATTTTGAGAAGAATCAATATTCAAATTGCCGTCAACCTGAGTTTCACCAATAACGTGAACAAAATGATTGTATTTATTATTAGTAATATCATCAACACCGGTTGTTTTTAAATCAGCATTACCCGTAACATGAACATTGCCTACATCAACAAATCCGCCGCTGTTAGACAGGGCTAAATTCCCATTTATATCGGCATTTCTTACGAATGTCATTTGTCCGTTTGCATCAGATTTTAAGTCTCCGTTTACAGTAAGTCTTTCTCCATTATTTCTATAGTTAAATGCAACGGAGCCATTATCTGATACAACTTCTACGTTTCCATCAATTGTTCCGCCATTGATTGTTCTTACAGAACCGCCTTTATTTTGAATATAAATATCACCGTCAATATCTATAGCTTCAAGCCTTACGCCCGGATATAATCCTCCTTTATTTGCAAGATAGTCCTGTCCGTTTTCCGTAATCAGCTTCATGCCGTTTGCAGTTTGAATGTGTCCTCTTACAATATCAATTGTAGGAGCAAGAATATTAAATTCCCCACCGACACTCATATTTGAATCTTTTATTTGAACCATTCCTACCGGAACAGAATTTGCCGTGTCAGGAATATTTATCTGTCCGTTTATTAAATCCATTGTTACCGGCTGGGTTGTAATCATTGAATCGCCCGCTGTTGTAAACTGTGCACCGTCAAATAATACGCCGTTCGGGTTTGAAATAATCAGATTTGCAATCCCTTCTCCGGCGTTAATTGCACCATATACATTGGTCATTCCACGATTTACCGTGTTTAAAATAGTTAGGCCGTTTGCATTGTCAGCATTGAAATTCAACGACTCCCCTCTGTTAATATTCAAAGAATCCCAGTTAACATGAGCATTGCCGTCAAAATTTATATTAACATTACCGGTATCAACACCTGACATACCGGCATATCCTCCTGTTATATCATTAATAACGGAACCCTTGCCAGCGTCCGGGCCGAGTCCAACTCCAAGTCCTGTATCAATAGGCCCCGTAAATTCTACAGATGCCATAACGGGCATTGAAATAAACATTGCCGATAAAACTATTGCTGATAATTTAAGCTTAATATTTTTCATACAATACACCTTCTCTTTCGACTGGGATTTCATTATACTACTAACAAAAAGCTAACATAATTTTTTTTGCGCTTTTTAGGCTAAATTGTTACAATAATTAATAATATAAACTCTTTAAATTCAAATTTTGTTCGGTCACGAGATTAGCATTATAAATTTGAATGGGTTTATAGTATAATTAAAACCATGGTTAGACTGTCCGATAAAAGTAATATAGTAAAAATTTCACATTTGATTTTTCGCGTATTAAAATTTCAAGAACTTTTTACCAGAATAATAGAAGTTAATAATCCTGATAAAATGCCCTGTTTATATGCAATGTGGCATGCACATCAATTTTGCGTTCACGGCATAAGACATCGCGAAAAACTGCATGTTCTTATAAGCCGCTCCAGGGATGGAGAAATTATTGCGGATGTTGTTGAACGCTGGGGATTTAAGACGGTTAGAGGTTCAAAAGGTAAAAAAGGTGCTGTAGAAGCAACTATGCAAATGATTTCCATTCTTAAATCCGGGGAAAATTGTGCAATGATGGTAGACGGGCCTAAAGGTCCGGCTAGAGTCGTAAAAGACGGAATTATTAAAATTGCCAAAATGGCAGGGGTTCCTATTGTGCCGGTTTATTGGTATTCTAAAAATTTTACTTTTGCAAAATTTCCATCTTGGGATGAGATGAGATGTCCTATTTTTACAACAAATTTAATAAATTTATACGGGGAGCCCATTTTTATCCCGCAAGACGGGGATGAGGAGGAGGCAAGAATTAAGCTTCAAACCAGTATGGAAGATTTAGAGAAAAAAGCGCCGGAAGCTTTTGATGAGGTATACAAATTCGGGCTATGGAGAAAAAAATAAGACTTCTTGCAATCCAAATGGAATCTGTAATAGGAAATGTTGACTTAAATATTCAAATTGTACGCAATCTTTTGGTTGCTAATCTTGAAAAATATGAAGGTGCAGATTTTGTTTTTTTACCAGAGCTATGGACTGTAGGCTGGGATTGTCCTTCATTTCCTGATTCTGCAGAACCCCTTAATGAATCTAAAGCTGTAAAAATGCTTAAGGAAATAGCAAAAGACAGGCACGTTAATATTTTAGGAGGGAGTTTTGTCCGAAAGTCTGAAGATAAACTTTTTAATAGCTGTCCTGTAATAAATCGTAATGGTGAAGTTATATGTATATATGATAAAAACCATCTTTATTCATATAATGGAGATACAGAAAACCAATATATTACGGCGGGTGAAGATCCTGTCCTTGTAACAATAGAAGGCATTAAACTCGGTATTTCAATCTGTTATGATATAAGATTTCCTGAAATTTATAGGGCTTATAGAAAAGCCGGGGCTGATATTTTAGTTAACATGGCTGCCTGGCCGAAATCCAGAAAAATTCACTGGGATACACTTACAAGAGCAAGAGCCATTGAAAATCAAACTTATCTGATTGCACTTACACAGACCGGACTTCTTGCAAATGGAGAAGAAAATCTAGGACATTCTATGATTATTGATTATAATGGAAAGATTCTTAATGAAATTGATGAGATTGAGGGCGGAATTTATGCAGAAATTGATTTAGCGAAGATGTATAGCTTTCGCGCTAATTGTAATATTTTAAATGATATAAAAGACTCATATGAGGTGAATGTAAAATGAAAAAAGTTTTAGCAATATTAATGTTATTTTTTCTGTGTACAGCTGTAAATGCCAAGGCAGTAAAACATGATTTCTCGAGTGTAATCAATGAATCAGAAATTGATAAAAATTCTATTGCTATTTCAATAAAAGATTTGAATACAGGCAAGCCTGTATATGAATTAAATGAAAAAATTCTTATGCATCCGGCATCTGTTCAAAAAATGTTAACAATTATTCCGGCTATTGAAGTTTTGGGTGAAGATTATGAATTCACGACAGAGATTTATAAGCGTGGTGATAATACTTTTTTAATTAAGCTGGGTGCTGATCCTTATCTGACTTCTTCTGATTTAAAAAAACTAGTTAATAATGTATCTGCAGAGACTAAACGATTTTACATTGACGATAGTATATTAGAGAAAAAAGACTGGGGCGAAGGCTGGCAATGGGATGATGATATGAATGTTCTTATGCCGAGGTTTAATTCATATAATTTAGATAAGAACCTAATAAAAATTACCATAATGCCTTCTGATAAAAGCCAAACGCCTATAATAATTAATCCCAGCAAATACCCTCTTGTATTTTTCAATAATGTCAAGACAGGAAAAGAAAATGATGTAAAAGTCAGCAGAGATAATTCTGTATCAAATAATACGCTTATACTTGAAGGTACTGTAAACAAACCTGTAACAGTATATATTCCCACAAATAATCTGAAAAGGTATTTTGATATAAAATTAACAAATGCCTTAGCTGACAGAAAAGTTTATCTCAAAGAAAATTTTATTATAGATAAACAAGGAGAAACCGATGTTGTTATGGGGCGGGTAACCCATCCGATTAGCAATGCTATAAATGATATTTTGAAAAATAGCGATAATATGGTTTCAGAAACTGTTGCAAAACTCGCCGGGGGTAAAGCTTATGATGACAAGGGAACTGATATATATGGAATAAAAATGTTTGATGCGTATTGCAAAAAAACAGGACTTGATAATTCTAAAATACGAATTACTGATGCAAGTGGCGTATCAAAAAATAATCTGATAAGTGCAGATTTTATATCAGAATTCCTTTTAAAAAATAAAGAGAATAAACTTTTAGATAGTATGCCCTCTCCGGGAGAAGGTACGCTTACACATAGAATGCTGCCGTTAAAAAATAATCTAAAGGCAAAAACCGGAACCCATGGCGATACAAGTTCTATTGCTGGGATTCTAACTTCAAGAAGTGGAAATAAATACGCATTTTGTATTATAATCAATGATACAACTTCAACGATATCGGATATGAAAATTCTGGAAGATTATCTTTTAAGAGAAGTGTATTTAAGACTTTAAAATTATATCTTAAGGCAGGCTTTTCAATAATTCAGTAATCTCTTCGGCAGCATTAAATTTTGCCAGATGCGAAGCATTTTGCTTAAGATAATTCATCTTTATTGGATTATCAAGAAGTTCAACAATTTTTTCGCGTAATGAATTAGGTTCTAAATCCCTATCTTCTATATAAATACAAGCACCCATATCCAGGAGATATTTTGCATTTATTCTCTGGTGATTAGCTGCCGCATATGGAAATGGAATAAGTAAAGGTGCAGTTTCTGAGGCGCATATCTCCGAGATACTCAGAGAACCTGCACGGGAAATAACAATATCGCTTGATTTAAGTACGGATATCATATCATCAAAATACGGTTTTATAATAATATTTTTATCTTGTTCGTAGGCAGGATAAATCTGGCTTATGCGTTCCAAAACTTCTGCAAAATTCTTTTTTCCGGTCTGGAAAATCACCTGAAGATTAAGTTCCTGCGAGAGTTCTTTTATAAGTTCTATTGTTGTTTTATTAATAGATTTAGCACCTTGTGAGCCGCCCATAATACATAGCGTGAGTTTACTATTATTCAAACCCATATTTGCTAAAGCCTGGGATTTGGTCATTGTTTTAAAGCCTTCTCTTATAGGATTCCCCGTAATTATGGTATGTTTATTGGGGATAAACTTTTTAGCGTTTTCGAAAGCCAAAGTTACATATTTAGCGCGTTTGGAAAGCCTTCTGGTTACAAGTCCCGGCATGGCATCGCAATCGTGCATAATATAAGGAGTTTTAGTTATAATACATGCAAAAATCATTGGAGCTGAGACGTAACCTCCTGTAGCAAATACCGCTTTGGGTTTGTATTTCTTGATATATCTAACGGAACGCATAATTGCTTTAACGAGTTTTACTCCCCAGATAAAGAATTTCGGATTAAGTTTTCTTGGCATGCCTGAAACGCTTACATGCAGGAATTTATATCCTTTTTTTGACGCAAGCTCAAATTCCATATTGCGTTTGTTACCGACATAAAAAACTTTATCACCGCCTTCAGTAAGCATATCAGCTACAGCCATTGCGGGATAAATATGCCCTCCTGTACCGCCTCCGGTTACAAAATAGTTACTATTATATATTTCTGACATTACCAAACCTTACCCTTTTAACATTATCTTTAGATATATTCAGCAGAATTCCAATCATCCATAAAGAAACCATAATGGATGAGCCGCCATAACTTATAAACGGCATCGGAACACCTGTTGCTGGAACAAAAGAACTTGCAACCCACATATTTAAGAATCCTTGAAAACATATAGAGAAAGTTAAGCCTAAAGCAAGGAGTTTGCCGTACATATCCTGACATTTAACCGCAATAATAAATCCTCTTTGAAGTATTGTCCAGAAAAGACATATTATAAGCAGACATCCAATAAAACCATGTTCTTCCCCAATTACTGCAAATATAAAGTCCGTATGAGCTTCCGGAAGCCAGGCAAGTTTTTGTTTAGAGCTTCCGTATCCTACGCCGTATAATCCGCCGGATGCAAAGGCAACAAGAGATTGAATAATATTATATCCGGCGCCCAAAGGATCAGCCTCTGGATGAAGCCAGGTCGTAATACGCGATGATTGATATCCTTTTAAACCTTTTAAGAGCAAAAGCGGTACCATAAGAGCCCCACCGCCGATAATTAACTGCCAGGAGCCTCCGGCACAGATATATATTGCAACAGATGTTGCAAGCAGCAAAAGAACCATACTTAAATTCGGCTGGGTAAATATTAATGCGACCATAATAAGTATAGGCACAAAAGCCGTGACTATTTTATTATTATCCCAAATAGCGGCATCTCTATAAAAAACCCCAGCCAAAAGCATTACTACTGCCGGTTTGGCAAACTCTGACGGCTGCAGGCTCAAAGGCCCTAGATTAATCCATCTTTGTGCACCGTTTACTGTTACACCCGCAACTTTTACGAGAATAAGCATTATAATGACAAACACAGCAAAAGGAAGAGTATAGGCCATTAGCTTCTTATAATGAAAATTAGATAGAAATCTTAAGCCAATAATCCCGACAATAACCCCAAAAATCTGCTGTATTAGAAACCTTGCGGGATTAACCCCCATTTCAACACATTTTGGCGCGCTTGCAGAAAATATTGACATAAGCCCGATTACAACAAGAAAAATTACTGCAATAAAAAGCGGTCTGTCAGATTGCATATTCTGAGGACTCATAATTTTGCTGTCATCAATATTTCTATTTAGATAAGACATAGTCTTTAAACACTTCCCCCCTGTGTTCATAGCTTTTAAACATATCGAAACTTGCGCAAGCCGGTGAGAGCAAAACTACATCCGGTTTTAAACTTATTGCTTTGTCGACGGCTTCTTCCAGCGTGTGTTCTTTTATTATATTACTAAAACCATTTTTTAAAAGATTTTTTTCAAATCTTTCAGTAGCCTCGCCAATAAGGAGAACAGTTTTAATATGTTTATTGATAGAATCACACATTTCCGTTAAGTCGGTATTTTTATCTCTTCCACCGAGAATAAGCGCCACATCCTGATTATTAAAAGAATCAATTGCAACTATTGAAGCTTCCGGATTTGTTGCCTTAGAATCGTTAAAAAATGTTATTCCATCCATAACTCTAACCTTTTCAAGCCGATGCTCAGGTGCTTTAAAGGTCATAATTCTTTCTCTTATATCTTCGGTTTTCATACCCAAAAGTTTAGCAATTATAATTCCACACATAATATTTTGGTAATTATGATGCCCGACAAGCGGACAGTCTTTGAGTGCAATGATTTTTTCTCCTTTATATACAATACAATCATCAATTATTCCGCAATCGTCGCTGTCATCGAAGAAAATAACATTATTGCATTCTTTGGCAAACTCTTTTAACTTCTCATCCTTAGCATTCAAAACCGCAAAATCCGGTTCCTGAGGCGGCAGAAATAATTTTGCTTTTGCTTTAAAATAATTTTCTAAACCTCCATGCCAGTCAATATGATCAGGGGTAAAATTCGTCCAGCAGGCAATTTTTGCCCTAAATTTTTCGGTCATTTGCGCTTGAAAAGAACTTACTTCGCACACAAGAAAATCGTGTTCTTCTTCAACTAACGAACACGGCGGAACGCCAATGTTTCCACATACGGGTGCAGAAAAATCTTTTGATAATATATGAGACACAAGAGCGGTCGTTGTTGTCTTTCCGTTAGTACCGGTTATTGCAATAAACGGTGTTTTTGTATTTAGGTACGCAAACTCTATTTCAGAAATTATTTTAATATTTTTTTCTGTCAATTTTTGAAAAATCCCAGATTTCGGTGGGATTCCCGGGCTTGTAATTGCAAAAGAAGAACCATTAATAAATTCTTCGCTATGAATACCGCATTCTATTTTTGCTCCTTTAGATTTTATTTCTTCAATTAAAGGTTTAAATTCTTCTCTAATTTCATTTATCCCTTTGGATTCTGTTATATATACGTCATATCCTTTATTTAAGGCTAATCCGGCGGCAGCAAGTCCGCTTTTTGACAAACCTAAAACTAAAATTTTTTCTTTCATACCAAACTCTCCACAACCAGTTTAATTTTATATTAAACACGGGAGAAAATAAATAGAAAGGGTGCGTTTTACTTTCGCACCCTTTCTATTATTCTTATCTTTTATTACATTTCCAAATTCATTTGAGAGAATTGAATAATTTTGTTTTTCCCTCTGTGTTTTGCATTATACAAAGCGTGTTCTGCATATCTTATCACAGTATTTGCATCTTCATCAACATCAGGCATGCAAGGGTAGGTTGAAATTCCGCCGGAGATTGTAACCTTATGTGCTTCGTCTTCTCCTGCTGGGATAAATTCCATCTTTTCAACTTCCCGTCTGAATCTTTCACCAAATAAGAAGGCATTTTCTTCTGATGTATTTGGAAGAACAAGTAAAAATTCTTCATCGCCATAACGGGTCAGGATATCTTCTTTTCTAATCATTGCGCTTAATTTATTAGCAATATTTCTCAAAAGAATATCACCCCATTCATATCCGTACATGTCATTTACAACCTTAAAGAAATCTATATCAAACAATATACATGAAAGCTTTGTTCCGTATCTTCTGGCTCTTGAAATTTCTTCCTCAAGACGTTCCTGAAGATATTTTCTGTTGTGCAAACCTGTCAAATCGTCTGTTGTAGAAACTCTTTCAAGCTTATCCTTAAGGGTTTTGATTTTTAAAAGCGCATTGACTCTAACAATTAATTCATCTTTATTAGCAGCATCATTAATAAAATCGTACCCTTCAGCTCTTACTGTCACATCTCTCCTTGTAGGGCCGAAAAACAATATCGGGCAGGGGAATTTGTTAGTCATTAATGCATCTTTTGCTAAATCAATGTTTTCAACAATCATTAATGACGGATTAATTACCGCATAATCTTTCATCTGTTCAATTGAAACAACTCTTACATCCGCTTCGTCTATATCCATAAGCACTGCTTGCAATTCCGGCATCGGCTTAGTTGAATAAATAACAATATTGCTCATAAAACTTCCCTCTTATTTTATTATTTCTCTTATTACTCTAATATACACTAATTGTAACGTTTTGTAAAACATTTATTTAAACCTGCTTTCTAAGAAATTGAAAAAAGCGAAACTTTTATTGTAAATTTTTGTAAAAAATTTATCTCTACAGCGTTACTAATTCAGACAATGTGGAATTAATAAAGTATAATAATCAAGGAACGATTAGGATGTTGTATCAAGAAGTAGACGAGCATAACAGAATATTAATTATGCATAATGCCTCAAACCCGCTCATAGTCATGCTTTTCGGGGGGGGGCAAGTCTAGAGGCTTGCAACAGCACTAATCATAGGTGGTTTAGAAGTTTAGGGGTTTATAAGTTTAGAGGAAGTTTAAGTGCATATTCTTTTTCTATAGGCACGGGTAAGCTGTACGCTAAGCGCGAAACATCCCCTCGCCCCTTGCGGGAGAGGGTTAGGGTGAGGGGTGAATTCTTTAGCGCTCTTCAAACAAACCCCTCACCGAAATCAAAGATTTCGCCCCTCCCACACAGAGGTCAATCTGGCGGGGCGGGTAGGCTCCACGTCAAGCGTGGCGGACTCCCTCTCCTTACAGGAGAGGGTTGGGGTGAGGTGGCAGCCAAACCCTCTAACGAGTTTCATTTCCTCCGCCTCTCCACGGGGGAGCGGATTTGCGGACGG
>CALUQF010000061.1 GCA_944322835.1 Candidatus Gastranaerophilales bacterium
GTTAAGAAATCACCTCTGAAATAATCTAATAATGTGGCAGGGGCAGAACCTACCGGACGGCGCTCTATTATTCTTGAATAATTTTCAATTCCCGAACAATACCCCATCTCCTTAATCATTTCTATATCATATTTAACTCTCTGCTGAAGCCTTTGAGATTCAAGGATTTTATTCTGGCTTTCAAGTTCGACCACGCGGTTTTTCAACTCTTCTCTAATTAGCCTTATTGTCTCTTCCTCATTCTCATCATAAGCTATATAATGCACAGCCGGATAAATCATGACACTTTCAGGCGCTTCTATAATCTCACCTGTAAGATTATCAATCCTTACAATTTTTTCAATCTCATCACCAAAAAAGTAAATCCTTGTAATAATTTTTTCATAAGCCGGCATGATTTCCAAAATATCACCGCGCGCACGGAAAGTTGAACGCTCAAGAACCAAATCATTTCTTGTATATTGAGTCATGACAAGATGTTTGATTAAATCCCCCCTGTCTAAAGTATCCCCGACAGAGATTTTAATTGTTCCTTTGAAATAACTTTCCGGCAGACCCAAGCCGTAAATACAGCTTACGGAAGCAACAATAATCACATCGTTTCTTTCATACAAGCTCCTTGTCGTATTATGCCTCAATCGGTCTATTTCTTCATTAATACTTGCAGATTTTTCAATATAAGTATCGGTTCTCGGAATATAAGCTTCCGGCTGATAATAATCATAGTAGCTTATGAAATACTCAACCGCATTATTTGGAAAAAGCTCCTTAAACTCGTTATACAACTGCGCCGCAAGAGTCTTGTTATGCGCAATAATAAGTGTCGGCTTCTGAACCTGTTCAATTACGTTTGCGATAGTAAAAGTTTTACCGGAGCCTGTAATTCCCAAAAGCGTCTGCGCATCGTCTCCGGCTTTTAACCCCTCAACAAGTTCCTTGATAGCTTTCGGCTGGTCTCCGGCTGGTTTATATTTGGAAACTATTTCAAATTTTCTTTCCATAATCTAATTATATACCGTATAGCGCAACTGTCCATGATAAATTTTAGGAGTAAAAAATACTAATCCAACATTTGTTTAGGCCCCTTCCCGCAATCAGAACGTAGGTTGGGTGAAACCCAACAACTTATTTGTAATCCAATTCATTAATTTTATATTTATTATAATAAAAACAATTGAATTTGGAACAAATAATCTTCTATAACTCATTACAAATATAATGCTGTCAAATTTATTTGTTGGGTTTCACCCAACCCACAGAACTCTATACGCCGGCTGGAGTTGATGTAAAAGCAGGAAGAATAAGCATAAAAAGAATAATCACGTTTAGAACCAGACCCGCAACGTATAGTATAGCTGCCGCAATTGCCCACTTTCTTTGAACCTCATGAAAATGCTCAACGCTTTTCCATTTTCTATTCTGCCAGGCCCAAGTATTACCCTTGATACCAAACCATATAGAAAGTCCAAGCGGTATTAACCAGCCGATAAACGGTATAATACCCAATATAACTCCAACAAAGACCAATAAGGTAATATACGTTCTGTTTCCTAGCCCCCAAATCCAGGTTAACAGAAAAGCTCCCCAGTTAAATCTCTTTGCAACAATATCTAAAACTGGAGAGTCCGGCCCCTGGCCGGAATTGTTTGCCAAATCAGATGTTGTTGAGCGTTTTACCTGCAGAAGGGTTGGATTCGGTTGTCCATTGTTAAAACCATTTATTGTCATTAATATTTCCTTTCTTTTATTTTTATTGTTGGGTTTCACCCAACCTACTCTTACTTTTGAGTCCTTTTGGGGAGATTCTTCGGTTGCTTTCGCCCCCTCAGAAAGACGCTAAACTGGGAGACAGAATTCCAAACCAGTCTACATTTACCCCCAGAATGACGGGTGAATATTATTGTCAGGCATTGCCTGACCTACAGAACTTGTCATTATTTAACTTGAAACAGATAAAAATCCATTCGATTTTTTATAAATAGGAACAATAAGTTTATCTTTTCCGATAACATTTGGTCCTGCGGCGCCATTAACATCTATTGTAATTTTGCAAGCATTCGTTTTTATACAAGCGGAATCTCCGCTAAACTCCCAGACCGAACCATTATCTACATTTAACTTTGCACCTGTTTGTGAGCTGACAGTAAGACTTTTAGCAAAATAATCCGCTAAGCCTTGTGAAGAAAATGATTGACACTTTTCACCCATTGCCTCTTTCATTGATAATGTTTCTTGTACGGTTCGCGTAAAAAATTGTTTTTCAAACTGAAAATTTGTTTCACCTGCGAAAACAGGTATTATTGATGTTAATAATACGAGTAATAAAATATGATGATTTTGTCTCATCCAGGATCTCCTTTCTTATTTTTGCGGAATATAAAACTGATAAGCATTCATTGATGCTTTGATTATTGATTTCCAATCGGGAGTTTCGGAGGTGTAAACACTCTTATCCAATTTGAATTCTCCAAGCAGCTCGCCTGTTTCGGAACTATATATTTTTGTTCTGACTAATTCTTTTGTTTTAGATGTTGATTTTTTCCGGTTAGGATTTTTGTTTCTTTCAGAGGCAGAAAGCGATGCCGCAAAATCCAGAATATCCTTTTTTTCACTAAAAGAATAGCTTTTCCAATCGTCATTTAAAACATAAAATTTATTTTTATCCGGCGTTATTTCATATGATTCAAAATATGCTGAAGCAAACGAATTCATAGCTGATTCCAATTTAGCAAGTGTAGTGGATTCGTGATTCGGAGATGTTTTTGCCTCATCCACTGCTGTAAAAACAATTGCCCCTACAATTGCCATGACGATTAAGAAATATATAATCGGAATTATAAGTACCGAAAGGATTACAAACACAATCGTCTGTGTTTCCTGTGATTTTTGAAATTCTTCAAGGTTCTGCCAATCTCTATTCTTTGCTGCCCACTCATTACCTTTAAATCCGCATACAAGAGAATACCAAAACCCCCATGGAGTAAGCCACAAAATCAACATCCAAAGAGTCTTATAGGATTTATTAAACAAACCCCAAATCCAGGTTCCGAAAAAAGCACCCCAGTTAAACTCTTTTCTGTAATCGTAAGGATATTTGCCCGTAATCTTGCCTTTTGCAATTATCATATATAAAAGGATTACAAGATTAATTAAATACAATAATAATGAAATGCCGACAGGAAACAAAAGCCCGAATGTTGAGAGTGCGTACAAAACAGAAACAATCGTATTTGTATCTCTGCAAATCCGGCCGTTAATATCATTTAGCCTTCTTATAATAAGAGAAATTCCTATATACAAGACAAATGCTGTTCCCGGAAGAACCCATAGTTTCAATAGCCATGGAGCTTCCCAGAATATTGCGTTCATGCTGAAAAATTCACTTATATTTCCGACATGAGATACCAAATATCCGGAGGCAGGAATTGAAAACAGAGTTCCAATCATGCACAGGTAAACAAAATTCAAACAAAAATCCCAGCGGCCCATTATGCCGTCAAAGCCGATTAGCTTAGTATTAAGTCTTAGTTCATCATTCATCACTATAATCTTATTTAAACCAAACTAAACCTTATTATATATTATATTTGAAATTTTGTAAATACTAGCTATTTAATTTATCAAACTCTTCCGGATTTAACTCAAAAGACTCATCCTGAGACGGAAATATCAGATTTTTTACCTCATTCTTATATTGGGTGATGCTTTCTAATACAACACCATGCAAATCCGCATATTTTTTTACAAACTTAGGTTTAAAATCAGTAAACTTGCCCAAAATATCATCTGTGACAACGATTTGACCTGAACATTCGGAACCGGCACCAATGCCGATTGTTGGAATTTTTAAATTATCGGTGATATATTTAGCGCTCTCTGCAGGCATAAGCTCTAAGACTATTGCAAAACATCCTGCAGCCTCAAGTTTTTGCGCATTTACAAGGATTTCTTCTGTCATCTCTGCAGTTTTCCCTTGAATTTTATGTCCCCCGATTGTATTCATGAGCTGCGGAGTAAACCCTAAATGCCCCAAAACAGGAATTCCAGATTCTACACATCGTTGAACCAGCGTTAAAATATATTTATTGCATCCTTCAAGTTTAATCGCAGACGCTCCTGCTTTAATCATTTTAGAAGCATTTTCCAATCCTTGCTCTACATTTATGTTGTAGCTCATAAATGGCATATCAGCTACTATAAACGTATTTACGGCACCTTTAGAAACCGCTTTTACAAAAATTTTCATTTCTTCTGCAGTAATAATATAGGTATCTCTATATCCCAAAGCCACCATTGCCAGAGAATCACCTACTAATATTGCATCAATTCCGGCTTCATCAATAACTTTTGCTGTAGAGTAATCATAGGCAGTAAGCATTGCAATTTTTTCGCCGCTATCTTTTAATTTTTGAAATGAATGCACATTTTTTTTCATATAAACCCCTTTATTTTATCTTTTTGTTGTTTTTCTATACCAATAATAAACAGCCCTTGCAACTCTTCTGGAGCTGTGTCTTACAAGCCCCTGTTTATTTTCCTGAATAAGTTTTTGTGAGACGACCTCTATTCCAATCGGAGCAATGTTTTCCATATCCAATCTTACCGGAATAGAACCGCTCTTTGCATAACCTTCCGACATATTATCCGGCAAACTGTCATTTACGAGTACTGCATCTATAATCTTTTTACCGTTTGCATGGGTTAAAAGTGCATTAACATGGCTTGCGACAGAATAATTGTCAGTCTCGCCCGGCTGGGTCATTATATTACATACATAAATCTTCTTTGCATGAGATTTATCAATTGCTTCTACAATTCCGTCAACAAGAAGATTAGGAATAACGCTTGTATACAAGCTTCCAGGCCCGAGAATAATTAAATCAGCCTCTCTAATCGCCGTAATAGCTTCTGGAAGTGCATGACAATGTTCAGGCTCGGTAAATAGACGCTTAATTTTTCCATGAACCTCCGGAATATTTGATTCTCCATGCACAATCCTTCCGTCTTCAAATATAGCAGCAAGTTTCATATCATCTAATGTTGCGGGAAGAACAACGCCTCTAATATTTAAAACATTTGAAGATTCTTTAACCGCCCTTACCATATCACCGGTAATTGAGCAGAGAGCAGTCAAAAACAGGTTTCCGAAACTGTGTCCTTCAAGCCCTTCACCGGTTTTGAAACGATATTGAAACAGTTCTGTAATCAAATCTTCATCATCAGCAAGCGCCGCAATACAGTTTCTGATATCACCCGGAGGAAGAATTCCGAGCTCTTCTCTCAATCTGCCCGAGCTTCCGCCGTCATCACCTACTGTTACTATTGCAGTAATATTATTAGTATATTTCTTTATCCCGCGAAGAAGCATCGATAAACCGGTTCCTCCGCCTATTGCAACAATCTTCGCGCCTTTATTGAGTTTTCTTCTTCTGTACAATTTCTCTAATATAGAATTATTTCCCTTTTTGGAATCCATATCCATAATAGATAATGTAGTTTTCTGCCAGCCCTTAAAAAATATAATAGAACCAACCAGAATAAAAACCGCCGCAAGAAAGTTTGAAGGTAATATCAATGCCGCTTTTCTTATTAATTCAAGCGTAAGATAGATAGGCCGCACATTTGCAAGAACCATAAAACCTAAAACTATCATAATTGAGCCCAAAAAGATTAGAAAGAACCATCTTTTTACCTCAAGGCCAGGTATAAGCCAGCCTACATCTTTTGTTACTTTTACGTTGTTTTTAAAATTAAACCCCATAAATTAATCCACCCATCCTGAAGATTTAGCATTAATATAATTAACCGGAGCAGGAGCAATAAGATTTCTTGCCTGCTTGATTAAATCAAGAGAATTTTTGTACTTGTTAGAAAAATGTATAGTCCCCGCTTCCACATAACTCATTCCGCCTAAGTTATTACGGATTTGTGATGTATGCAGAAGGTGTTGAAAACGTTTTATCATATCATAATTATCCGTATTATCAGGGATTGCATAGTCGATAGTTAAATCAGGATTGTAAGTTTTTTCTAAAGAAATTTCCTGCGCGGTCTGTATATTTATGTAATCTCCTACTTTAGCCGTGATATCACCAGCCGGAGCATAATATACAAGCCACTCTGAACATTTTTTTATTGCTCGTGCAATATTAGATGAGAAAGTAAAATCTTCCCCCGCCATTTTATACATTGCGCCATGCGGTCTTACATGTTCGATACTTAATCCATAGGCTTTTGCAAATGACATAATTGCACCAACCTGATAAATTACAAGCGCTTCCAGCTCATCTTCCTTAAGCTCAACCGGCCTGTAACCGAACCCTTGAATATCATTGAATCCTATATGAGCGCCTATTGCAACATTTTTTTCTTTGGCTTTTAACATCGCCTCTTTGATTGTACTTGGGTCGCCCGCATGAAATCCGCATGAAATATTAACCGAACTTACGTAATCTAAAAGCTCGTATTCCTGAATATTTTTATATATCCCGTAGGCTTGCGCCAAATCACAATTGAAATCTATATTTTTGATTGATTTTCTCTCAATAACTTCCTGCATCATATTCTCCCTGTTTTCCTGTCATCATTATACAATCAAAAGATTATTTTGCTATATATTTATACAAGCCCCGTAATATTATCCCTTGTAATTACAGCATCGTAGTTTTTGTACCCAAGAATATTTTCAATATTATTAGAATGCGCACCGACTATTTTTCGGCATTCTTCAGAACTGTAATTAACCATTCCGCGTGCAAATTCCACATTATTTTCATCACATATTGAGACAACCTCTCCCTGCCTGAAATCATTTATTACATTTATAATCCCGATAGGAAGAAGGCTTGAACATTGTTCTAAAACGGCTTTTTTCGCTCCTTCATTTACAATAAGCTGTCCTCTGATATTTGTTGCATAACCTATCCAGCGTTTTTTGTCCGGCAGATTTTCTTGTGTCGGAAGAAAAATTGTTCCGATTTCTTCTTTATTAAATATTTTATTGATTACGTAAGGGATTTTGCCGTTGGCAATCAATACACGCCCGCCGAATCTTGTAACGAGTTTTGCGGCCTCAAGCTTTGTTTTCATACCGCCTCTTCCGCCTTCTGACGCGTCAGAGCCTAATGACATAATTTCATCGGTTACATTCTCAACTACCGGAATAAGTTTTGCATCAGGATTTTCTTTCGGATTTGAATCATAAAGCCCTTCTATATCCGATAGAATGATTAATAAATCTGCATCAAGTTCGCTTGCAACAAGTGCCGAAAGCTTATCATTATCCGAGAAACAAACCTTCATGCCGGATAACATTGCATTCATTTTAATCGTTGAAACCGTATCATTTTGGTTAATAATAGGCACAACTCCGAATTCAAGAATTTTATTTAAAGTTGTTCTGAGACTTAAATATCTGTATCTTAGAGAGAAATCGTCTTCTGTAAGCAGGATTTGCGCAATTGGAATATCGTAGATTCCAAATCCGTTTTCGTAAAAAGACATGAGCCTGCTTTGGCCGATTGCAGCACACGCCTGTTTAACACCATCTTCAGCGGTTGAATCTAAATTAAGTTTCTTTTTTCCCAAACCCACGGCTCCGGACGTTACAAGAATAACTTCTTTTCCCTGTTTTACAAGCTTTGCCATATCTTCAATAAACGAATAAATACGAGAAATCGCAACTTCGCCATCTTCGTTTCTTAAAACATTTGTTCCGAGTTTTATCACTATCCTTTTGACATCAACAAAATCGTCTCTTTGCATAAACCTATATTCCCATAGCCCTTAATACGTCTTTTATATCTGCTGATGTCTTTTTAACATCGGCATTTGAATATTTTATTGCATTATCAGGATCTTTTAATCCGTTTCCTGTAAGAATACAAACAATATCAGCACCTTCTTTTACTAGACCTTGTGAATGTGCCTGAATCAGACCTGCAACAGATGCTGCGCTTGCCGGCTCGCAAAGGATACCTTCAGAAGATGCGAGCATTTTATACGCTTCTACAATTTTTTCATCACTTACACAGCCGATTTTTCCGTTGCTTTCATCTCTTGCAGCTTCTGCCTGTTTCCAGCTTGCAGGGTTTCCGATACGTATTGCAGTCGCAAGAGTTTCCGGTTTCATAACCCTTTCTCCGCGTACGATTGCAGCAGCACCTTCTGCTTCATAGCCCATCATCTGCGGTAACTTTTTGATACTGCCTTCTGCATAATACTCTTTGTAACCTTTCCAATATGCTGTAATATTACCGGCATTACCAACAGGGATAAAATGATATTCAGGAGCTTTACCTAAAGCATCGCAAATCTCAAATGCACCGGTCTTTTGACCTTCTATTCTATACGGGTTAACCGAATTAACAAGGGTAATCGGGTGGGTTGCAGAAATTTTTCTTACACATTCCAAAGCCTCGTCAAAATTCCCCTGAATTGCGATAATTTCCGCGCCATACATCATTGCCTGCGAAAGTTTTCCAAGAGCAATATACCCGTCAGGTATAAGTACAAAAGTTTTAATTCCGGCTTTTGCGCCATACGCTGCAGCAGAAGCAGAAGTGTTTCCGGTTGATGCACAAATGATAGCTCCCGCTCCTTCTTCCTTTGCTTTTGTTACAGCCATCGTCATTCCGCGGTCTTTAAAACTGCCGGTCGGATTCGAACCTTCAAACTTTAAATAAATATTAGCTTCTAATCCAATCTTTTTTGCTAAATTATCTGCCTTGATTAGCGGTGTATTTCCTTCATTTAATGTTACAATGGGAGTATTGTCACTTACCGGCAGATATTTTCTGTACTTGTTAATAAGACCCTGATAATACATATTTTAATCCTCTCTGTTTCTTTTGAATATATCACAACTTTACACAAAAATACAAACGAAAAAGCAAAGACTATATTGCAAGTTTGAAATTCTATGTCATCAAAATATAAATACTAAAAGAGCGGCATCTCATAACTACCGCTCTTTTCAAGATTTTATTTGCTGAAATCTTATGTTTTACTTTGCAAATTCACCGGTATAAAAGCTCATAAGATTTGCCAGCCTGTGCTGTTTTTCGGCAGCACGCTCAATACTTTCTTTAATTTCATTTAATTCTTTTAATAATGTATTTAAATCTTTACGTCGTTTGCTCTCTAGGCGTACCTCCTTATTAAACTGATTTTCCGGATTTCGGGTGTTTAAACCCGCAGCTGTTTGATTAACCTCCTTTGCTGCTGTATTGTCTCTAATTTCGTCCAAATCAATTTCTATCCAATTTGGCGAAAAACACTTGTCTGCATATGTTTTATTATTATTCATAATACTCCTTAATAGTTTTTTGCAGGCTTTACTTTGCTTATTAAATGCGATACCAGCCAAACAAAATTTGTTGCTAAATTTTTACACGCTAAATAATCCTTTCTGACTTCCTGATACTCTTTGGAATTAAAATCAAATGTTGTCATCTCCGAGTATTCAATTAATGCTTCATGTTCGTCCATCACATACCTCTTTAATCAACAGCGGGGTAAATGCAGATAACCAGCGAGTTCTATACTTGCCCCTTTTTTATACACGTTTTTGCTTTTGCTTTCTTTTTGCTTACATATTTGTTAACGGCATTTTTTTGAAAAACTTTAGGATTTTTATGAGTATTGTTACAAATGTTTACAAAAAACGCCTGAACCCCTTATGAAATCATGCTTTTTTCATGTAAACTTATATTAAATTTTTAAAAGATAAAACTTTACATTTGTCTCTATTTAAAATAGTATGTTAGTATAGTGGTATAGTATAGAAAGTAATGAGGAGTAATTGTGGATAACTTAGGACCGGATATTTTTGGAAGAAAAGATGTTGAAAATATACAATCGTCAGATAATATGACACCACCTCCTGCACCGGGTGTTAACCCTGCTAAGATAAAAGTTATAGGTGTTGGCGGAGGCGGTGGAAACGCTGTTAACCGAATGATTAAATCAGGACTCGCAGGCGTTGAATTCTGGTTAATGAATACTGACTTACAAGTTTTGAATAATTCTGTATGCAAAAATAAAATTCAACTAGGTGCTAAGTTAACAAACGGGCTTGGCGCAGGTGGAGAACCTCAGGTTGGGGAAAAGGCAGCAGAAGAAGCTCAACAAGAGATTACAAGCGCAATTGAAGGTGCCGATATGGTATTTGTAACAGCCGGTATGGGCGGCGGTACAGGTACAGGTGCTGCTCCTGTTGTTGCAAAGATTGCTAAAGATTTAGGTATCTTAACTATCGGTGTTGTTACAAAACCGTTCTCTTTTGAAGGTAAAAGAAGAGCTAATCAGGCTCAACAGGGGTTAGAAAAACTTAGAGAATCTGTTGATGCTTTGATTGTTATTCCTAATGATAAATTATTAGATGTAGTAGATAGAAGAGTATCTCTTCAGGAATCCTTTATTGTAGTTGATGAAGTTCTTTTAAGA
>CALUQF010000062.1 GCA_944322835.1 Candidatus Gastranaerophilales bacterium
AAACGATGCACTATACTTTACTTTTTTTAACGGGACAGTTGCAGACAGACAGGGAGAAAAAGATAAAAAAGACAGAACCACTTTAAATAAAAGACTTTAACTTCTATTTTGTTTTACGCATACACAGATTTGCAACCTTTGAACAACTTATAAAGAATACTCTAAAAGATTGATTGAAAAAAACTCCAGTTAGTCTTATTCTTATCAATATGAGGTCTTTTGTGAAAAAATATCAGTTAAAAAAACAAATTCTACATAAAGAGTTACAAATAAAAAAACTACATTTACACCAATCATCCTCGGATGTATGTGCACAGTTGTACAATAATCTGATTCTTGAAAAAGCTATTCTAAAAAAAGAATTAGAAAATTTAGAAAAAAATCCGGTTATTGAAAAAATAAAAAAATTTTTACCAAAAAAAGAAAAGCTTATATGCGATTATTTTAAAGGTGTTTAAATTTTTTTGTAAGATTTTCATAGTTTATGATATAATTCTAAAGAAGGGGAATTATGCTAAAGATAAATTATGATTCAAAAAAATCTATCAGGGGAGCTTTTGGAGAAGAGCTAGCCGCTTTGGGTAGGGAAAATCCAAGCATTGTTGCTTTAGATGCAGATTTATCAGGTTCAACGCAAACGACGCAATTTGCAAAAGCTTATCCAGAACGTTTTTTTGATGTTGGTATCGCAGAACAAGATCTTATAACTACTGCTCTTGGATTATCATTAACAGGCAAAATTCCTTTTGCAGCTACATTCGCTGTTTTTGCGACCGGAAGGGCATATGATCAGATTAGAAACTCTATTTGTTACCAAAGAGCAAATGTAAAAATAATTGG
Organism: Candidatus Gastranaerophilales bacterium; assembly: GCA_944322835.1. GTDB lineage: Bacteria > Cyanobacteriota > Vampirovibrionia > Gastranaerophilales > Gastranaerophilaceae > CAG-196. The sequence continues at coordinate 841 of CALUQF010000062.1, forward strand.
TGCACACGGAGGTATAACAGTTGGTGAGGACGGAGCCAGTCATCAAGCATTAGAAGACATTTCTCTTATGCGCGGTTTGCCTAATATGACAGTTATTGTTCCGGGAGATTATGAACAAACCAGGCAAGTTGTTAGATTTGCAGCTAAATCTAACGGGCCGGTTTATATAAGGCTATCCAGAATGAATGTGCCGGATGTTTATGATGTAAAATATAAGTTTGATATCAATAAAGCCATTATATTAAAAGAGGGCTCTGATGTCACTCTTATCACTTGCGGTGATATTCTTTCCGAAGTAATAAAAGCCGGAGAATTTCTAAACAAGAAAGGAATCTCTGCTGAAATAATAAATATTCCGGTTATCAAACCTTTGGATAGTGAAACTATTATAAAAAGTATAAAGAAAACAAAATTGGCTGTTACAGTAGAAAATCATTCTGTTATCGGCGGTTTGGGTTCAGCTGTATGTGAAGTTTTATCAGAACATTCGCCTCATAGAGTAATAAGACTCGGAGTAAATGACGTTTTTGGGCAGAGTGGAACACCGAACGAATTACTTAAATTCTATGGGTTAGATGCTGAGAGTATTGCAAACAGGATTATTGAGACAAAAAGATGATACAATTAAGATCGGTTACTAAAAAATACAAAAACAATTACGCGCTGAAGAATATTAACCTGGATATATTATCCGGAGAGTTTGTTTTTATAACAGGAGCTTCCGGCGCCGGAAAATCAACTCTTATAAAGATGCTTTATAAAGAAGAGACTCCAACAACCGGAACCGTTTTAATAGGAGGAATAAATATTGCAAATCTTCCGCCGGAGAAAGTTCCTAATCTTAGAAGATGCATGGGGATTGTATTCCAAGATTATAAACTTCTTCAGAACCAAACAGTTTATGATAATATTGCATATGTGATAAGAACCTTGGGAATAAGTTCTTCAGATATCAGAACCAGAGTAACCGGTGCATTAAAAGTTGTCGGATTGTTAGACAAGGCAAAGGCAAAACCCAGCGAGTTATCCGGTGGTGAACAACAAAGAGTAAGTATTGCAAGGGCACTTGTAAATGGTCCGCCTCTTCTTATAGCAGATGAGCCGACCGGAAATCTTGATCCAAAAAACTCGTTGGAAATCATGCAAATATTGGAACAAATTAACCAGAGAGGTATTACAGTAATCGTATCAACACATGACTACACTCTTGTTGATAGATTCGGAAAAAGAGTTTTAACTCTTGATAAGGGCGAAATCGTAAGAGATATTCAGGCAGGTACTTATGGACAATAGCAGACAGCAGTTAAAAAAGACCGTAAAAAAACATATACCAAAGGATTGGTTATGTGAGCTGCGTATTGCATATAGAATAGTTATGGAGGCTGTTAATGATATCAAAAGAACCGGTATTATTAACCTTGTCATCATAACAACTATGGCTGCTATTTTAACTCTGTTCGGTGTTTTATTCCGGTTTACACTTTCATTATCGACTTTTGCAAACGAACTCGGTAATGTATTAGAAATATCTGTGTATTTAAAATCAAATACAGATCCTTCTATTGTAAAAGACAGGATTCGAGAGATAAAGCATGTAAAAGGCGTAACATTAAAAACAAAAGAAGAGTCCTGGAACAGTTTAAAACAAGAGCTGGGTCTGCATGATGTAACAAATCCGCTGCCTGATACATTAAGAGTTAGAGTTGATAAACCGGAAAATATTGGCGAAGTATTCAAACAAATTAAACCTATCGCTGGCGTTGAAGACATTGGTTATGCAAAAGAATTAGCAAAAAAAATGCAAGTTTTAACAAATGTAGTGAATACTACGATGATTTTTGTTATAATAATATCAGCAGCACTTACAATTACAATTATAAACAACACAATTCAGCTGGTAATCCAGTCCAGAAAGGACGAAATAGAAATTATGCGGCTTATGGGCGTAAGCAACTGGTATATAAAAACCCCGCTTGTAATGCAAGGTGCGTTCTATGGATTCGTCTCTTCAGTGATAGCAGTAATTCCGCTGAATTGGGTGCAAGGGCTGTTGATAAATGTACATAAGTTTTTCTTGATACCGACTCCGCATTATGCACAAAATATTGTTATAATTGCTTTGTTAATAATAGGAACAGCGTTCGGAGCAAGCGGAAGTTTGTTATCAATAAAAAAACACTTACAGGTATAATAAAGGTGAATTAATATGGATAAAACTATTGAATTAGTAAATGGTGTAAAAGACATACATGCTATGCCTAATGTTATAGTTAAGGCTCTAAATATAATGAAAAAGCCTACTGCAAGTATGAAAGAACTTGGTGATATAGTTATGTATGACCAATCACTAACAATAAAAATACTTGCTCTGGTAAATTCTGCTTATTACGGATTTTCACAACAAATAAGTTCTATTAGTATTGCACTTTCTCTTCTGGGTATGGTGAAAGTCAAAAATATTATTGTTGCAGTTGCTATGAAACCGATGATGTCAAATCAGGGCGATAAGGAGTTGTGGAAACACTCTATGCGTGTTGCAGCCGGATGTGAATATTTAGCTAATTTAACCAAAATTATGGATTCAGACGAAGCCTTTATTGCAGGATTTGTCCATGATGTAGGCAAAATGGTTTTACATATGTCAAATGAAAAACTTTATAATAAAGTTGTATCTGCAGTAAATGATGGAGCAGATATACTTGATGCAGAAAAGAAATATTTTGACTCCGACCATGTTAAAACTGGAGCATTGCTTGCAAAAAGATGGCAGCTTCCGATTTTGCTTGCAAACATTATTTCTTACCACCATACACCTTCTTTATCTTCAATACCGGTGCCTTGCAATCTTGTTTGTCTAGTTGACAAAATTGTTCAGGAGAATTTTAATCCAAATGTGCTTGATAAGGACTTTATCAAGACTTTAGGTATTGATTTTGCAGATATTGAGGATTTAAGAACGACAATTATGCAAAAGGCTGAACTTTTGATTTTAGAATTGGCTTAAGGTACTATTACATGCAAAACAGAATAGCTTTGGTCTCAGATGATTCTGATTTTTTTGAGTATATAATTCAAAAACTCATGATTAGAAAAAATGATGAGATTTTCAGGTATGGCTTTGACAGTATTAGTGATAAAATTCCACTGCTTAGAGGCGCTGCCATTATAATAAACTGTGAAAATTCTGAAGAACAAACAATAGCTGTTCTTAAAGAATTAAAAGATTTTCCGGTAATTGTTTTTGCGTATAATGAAGATAGAAAGTTTGAGAACAGAGCTTATGCAGCCGGAGCATTAAGCTTTATAACCCCTTTTAGCGAAGAGACCGAGTTTCGGACAAAGCTTGCAAAGGCCTTATCGATATCTTCTCTTGTAGAAAAAAAACATCAATACAGAGAAATTCTTGTTAGGAATAATATTATTAAAAACGATAATGAAGTTTTTTTAGACTATGAAAATATTCTTGACAAGGAATTGGAAAAAATAAAAACAGAATCGTCTAATACAATTTTGGCTGCAATTTCGCCTAATGAAAAAACAAAATTTTTATTACAGCCCGCACAAATTGAAGAGGCAATATTAAAGAATATAAGAAAAAAAGACATTCTTATGAATTTTGCGCCTAATAAATATTTTTTATTATTGTTTGATACAAAATTTGAAAATGCAGAAAAAATATGGGAAAAAATCAAGAATTCTATTCCGGAAAAAATCTATGCCGGATTTGCAAATGTATCTTCAAAGAGCAGGCAGCAAGTTGTAAATGAGGTATTGAACAGACTCCACGAAGCAATTAACTGTGATACGGCAGCATTAAAAAGAAATTCCAATGATGTATGTATTACTGGTGAAAATTTCAAAAAATTTCGGCAAGAATTTAATAAAAGTATTGAAAAAACTGTCATTCCGGTTTTTTATCATATTCAGCAAAAATACAACGGAAAACTGTTCAATGCTTTAATAAAACTTGAAAACAGCGAAAATGAAAAGATTCTTAAAATAAGCGGGCGGCACTCTTCTGCAACTTTTAAAATTACAAGCCCGGGATTTTCAATAATAAATATTGATATATTATATCAGACAAAAAATAGTATTCCTCCCAAAAGATTTTCGCTTGAACCGAATGAACTTGAGGCAGGTTTTTTAGAAGATTTGTTAGAACAATTTGTAGATGAGTTTAGAAAGGAGATTAACGATGACAATACTTAAAGCGGAAGAGAGCCTGGTTTTTATCATTGATATTCAGGACAGACTTTTAAACGCGGTCTTTGATAAAACAATACTTGAAAAAAGAGCCAATATTATAGCAAAAGCTGCGAATATACTTGAGATTCCGACTATTGTAACAGAACAGTATCCCAAAGGGCTTGGAAATACTATAGATTCGCTTAAAGAAAGTCTCGGAGAAAATTGTGAATATTATGAAAAAACTGCATTTTCCGCTCTTGACAATGTCGAAATAAAAGCCGCTTTAAAAAAAGCCGGCAAAAAACAAGTTGTATTATTTGGAATAGAAACTCATATTTGTGTAAGCCAAACAGCCCATGCTTTGATACAAGAGGGGTATGAGGTTCATGTCATACGTGATGCATGCGGCAGCCGCTCTGAAATGGAATATTCAGCAGGCTTAGGAAGAATGAAAGACAACGGAGCGCATATTATAACAGCGGAAATTGCTCTTTTTGAATGGCTTAAAGGTGCAAAACACCCTAAATTTAAAGAAGTTCAAAGCTTGATTAAATAATTAAGTCTCCTTAACTTGGCAGAGTCGGTTCCGATACCGGTGAGAAGCATAGTGGATTTTTCATTAGTCCGCTCATCTTCTATATTATATTTATTGAAAAGGATATCTGAGAGTTCAAATCCGGATAATCCTTCTTTTTTTATCAGAATTTTTGTAATATCATCGCCGTAAAATTCAATATTCACAAGTCTTTTACGAATTTCTTGAATTTGACTGATTAAAGCTTCAATTTTTTTTCTGCCGCGTGTTGAATTAAGATAATTTATGTTTGCTTCTATTGTCGCAAGCATCGGATAAGATGGTGATGTTGTTGTTATCATTTTAAGTTTAGATTCAACATCTAATTCACAATTAGAATGCAGCAAGGCTGTCGGATTAATCCCTCCGGCGGTTTTGTGTAATGATTGAACAGTAAAATCCGCATAATTTACTGCTGATTTCGGCAGATTTTCACTAAACGGGTATAAAGCCCCGTGCGCCTCATCAACAATTAAATAAACACCCGCTTCCCTGCATATTTCACTTATCTTTGGAATATCAGAAACAATTCCTTCATAGCTTGGAGAAGTTACTACAATAGCTTTCGGAGAATATTTTTTTAAGAATTCTTCAGTATTTTCAAGCCTTTCATAGATTCCCCATTCGTTATTATAAGGAAGTGAATACTCAATAATTTCTGCTCCTGCAAGCAATGCCCCATTTTTATGACAGGGATGAGCATTGTTCCAGATTAAGATTTTATCATTTGGTCTGCAGCAGGCAAGAATAGAGGCTATAATTCCACTTGAAGAACCGTTTGTTAAGAAATGGGTAGATTTTGTATTATATACAACAGAAGCCTTTGCTTCTGCTTTTTTTAAGGCATCTTCCGGATTATAAGCATCAACTTCTGAAATATCTGATTTATACCACTGGTAAAATTTATGCATAATAGCAAATTTACCACTATGGCTTGGTGTGGTAAAAAGAGTTTTTCGATTTTTTTTCTTTAAAATTGATATTAGACTCATTTCTATATTTTAACATTAATATTTTAAATTAACGCATGTTTCAACTTCATAATCCTTAATAAACTAATTTACAAACAAGAATATATCTGTTATACTCAAAAGGTAAATAGTTTCTTAAAAAAAGAACGGTACAGTTATCCGTTCTTTTTTTATTCAGAGCCTGAAGGAATGAAGGAGACTCATGAAACAAGACATTAACAGACACGAAATATTAGAAAAGATTACACCACTCATTGAAAATACCGCAATGAGGTATAATTTGATTCCGATTGAAATAGAATTTATAAAAGAAAATCATAAATGGTTTTTAAGAATTTTTCTTTATTCACATGAAAAAGATATAACTCTTGATGATTGTGAAAAAGTTACGAGAAGCTTGAATGATTTTCTGGACGAACTTATTCCTGTTAAATACTATCTTGAAGTATCATCTCCTGGATTAGAGAGAAAATTCAAATCGGATAAGGAGTTCTTGATTTTTAAAGGGCGCAGAATAAGTTTAAAATTAAAAACTCCGCTTGAGGGTGAAACAGAGAAAATATTTAAAGGTGAAATATTGGACTGGGATGATAATACGGGGCTGAAATTTTTCCGGTTTGATGACGGAGAAGAGCTCTTGATTCCAAAATCCAATATTCAGTCAGCAAAATTGTATATAGATTAAAGGAGAATAATAATGATTAAAATTGGAACAGCATTATTTGAAGCTTGTGAAGAGCTTGAAAGAGAACGCGGAATATCAAAAGACGTTGTAATCTCATCACTATGTGATGCTTTAGTCGCTGCGTATAAAAAACATATGCATATAAAAGATGCAGCAAATATCGAAGCGATTCTAGACGAACAAACAGGAGAAATTGGGATTTTCAGTACCAAAACGGTAGTGGAAACTGTTGAAGATCCTGACATACAGATTTCTTTGGAAGACGCTAAAGAAATTGATGACGAAGTTGAAGTCGATGACGAAGTTAAAATCGAGGTTACTCCTGAACAATTCGGGCGTATTGCCGCGCAATCTGCGAAGCAAGTTATTACACAAAGAATCAGAGATGCAGAACGTAATAACATATTGAATGAATTCTTAGAAAAGAAAGGAACTCTGACAACAGGTATTATTCAGAGAGTCGAAAACAGAAATGTTATAGTAAATATTGGTAAGACTGATGCAATAATGCCTCAAAGAGAACAGATTCCAAGAGAATACTATAAACCTGGTAACAGAATCAGAGTATTTGTTCTTAATGTAAAAGAAACAAACAGACTGCCACAGGTAATTGTATCTCATGCACATCCGGAAATCGTTAAGGAATTGTTTGAACTTGAGGTTCCGGAGATTGAAGACGGAATTGTTGAAATTAAATCAATCGCTCGTGAAGCCGGTTTCAGAACCAAAATAGCCGTTTGGTCCAATGATCCTGAAGTTGATTCCGTAGGCGCATGCATAGGACCAAGAGGTTCAAGAATTCAGACTATTGTTGGTGAATTAAAGAACGAAAAAATCGATATTGTAAGATGGTCTCCGGATCCTGTTGAATACATTGTTAATGCAATCTCTCCGGCAAGAGTTGTTTCTGTTGATATCATGACTGACGATGAAGAAACAAAAGATGCTCTTGTTGTAGTGCCGGATGATCAGTTATCACTTGCAATCGGACGCGAAGGGCAAAACGTAAGATTAGCTCATAGATTAACCGGATGGAAGATAGATATTAAAAGCGTTTCCCAGATGGAAGACGAAGAAGCTGCTAACAGCTCTAATTATGACTATCAGGAAGAACCTGAAGAAATGGAAGAAGAGCGTGCAGTTGATTCTGATGAAATTCAGGAAGAAATTGAAGAAGAAATGAATCAACAGGAATTTGATGAAGAAGATATGCAGGATGAAGTCAGCGAAGAAGATACTGCTGAGGAAGAATAAGTAATAAAAATTGCGGCGGCCCGTTTTCGCCGCAATTTTATACCTCCTTGTAGCTCAGTTGGATAGAGCGCAGGTCTCCGAAGCCTGAGGCCGTGGGTTCAATTCCCGCCAAGGAGGTTTATTTTTTAACATAATATGTTATACTTAATAAGTAATTAGAATTAAAGGACTGCATTTGTGGGTTTTTTCGATAGTATAAAAAACTTCAAAAATAAGCTGGATAAAGTTGAATCAACAGTATACGCGGGGAGATTGTCTCTATTAGAGGTTTATGAGCGGAATGCTAAACTTGAGGCAGAGATAGCAGCCCGCACAAAAGAGCTGGACAGAGCAAATAAACAAATGCTTACATTGCAGCACATCTGGGATATGATGAATTCTTCAAAACCTTTATCCAGTGTGTTAAATGCAATTGTTAACAGCCTTCAGGGAGAATTGGGATATTTATATAGTTTTATTGTTAAACAAAAAGCGGATAATGACGGAGAATATTTGCAAATAGTTGCTTCTTCAAGAGATGATTTAGATGCAAAATTCAAAAAATATTTTAATTGCGAAATTTCAGATTTTCGAATGAATTTTCCTGATTATGAAGAATTAAGAAACGCGGTTGTTTCTAATCAAATATACCAATCTTCGGAGTTGCCGCGCTTGATTTGCGGTTTTATACCGATATTAGAGGAAGAAAAAGTCAAATCTTTTATTAAAGAAGCCAAAATGAAATCATACATTCTGGTTCCTTTAAAATCTAAGCAGACTCATTTTGGCTCTTTGCTTGTTTTTTCTTCCAGGGAAACAATAAGCGAGAGTGAGTTAAACTTTCTAAATCTCTTTGCAAAACAAATAGAACTTGCAATAACTATTGCAGATTTGTTTCAGGCAGTAAAAGAACAAGCTATAACAGATGGCATGACAGGTCTTTATAATAGAAGATATTTCGAAGAGTTTATCAAAAAGGAAGCCGTTCGTGCAGTCAGACAAAATCAAAAATTTACGGTAATAGGTCTGGATTTAGATCATTTAAAGCAAATTAATGATAAATACGGGCACAATTACGGAGATATTGCAATTAAAGCTATTGCAGAGGTTTTAAAGAATAATGCACGCTCAATAGACGTAGCATCAAGAATGGGCGGTGAAGAATTCAATCTTATTCTGCCGGGTGTTGATTCAGAAGGCGGCTGTATTGCTGCTGAACGTATAAGAAAAGCAATAGAGGCTGTGGAATTAGAAAAAATCGGACATATAACGGCAAGCCTCGGGGTTGCAACTTATCCCGACCACTCAGCCGATATCGATGAACTTTTAGAAATCACAGATCAGGCAATGTATGAGTCTAAAAGAAACGGAAGAAATCGCGTTACCTTAGCAAAACCCGCTTACGAAACATCATGGCAAGATGTTGCAATTAATACTTTCATAGATATTTTAACCAAACATAGAATTCCTGTTGATGACAAAACCTCCAGACAGCTTACTGATAAATTGCAGGAAATGAATATTAATAACGAAAAACTATATCAGGTTGCAGATGCTCTTGTATCAACATATAATCCTGAACATCAAGTGGGTGGCGTAAAACAAAAAGTCCAGATAGCTTCACTTTTAGCCAAACGTTTTGATTTATCCAAAAGCTCTATTGATAAGTTAAAAGTGGCTGTTTTGCTTTATGATATAGGAAATACAATGCTTCCAAAAGAACTTCTTGGCAAAAAGGAGCCATTAACCGAAGCTGATAAAAATTCAATAAAACAGCACCCTGTTATTGCAGCAAGAGAGATTTTAGAGCCTATATCTAATGTGGTTGATATAATTCCGATTATTGAAAAGCACCATGAAAATTGGGATGGAAGAGGGTATCCTTGCCAGATTGCAGGCGATGCAATTCCTATTGAATCCCAAATAATACTGATTA